>NZ_JAVRBM010000049.1:49315-66538 GCF_034531255.1 Nostoc sp. ChiQUE01b
GTCAATTCATTTGTTGCGACATCTTCAAACAGCAGTTGGGGATTTTCATCGAAAGAACCGAACAAATTACCTGGCTGTGCTTCGGGTAATGCTGAATCTGAAGTTTCCCCAAAACTGACGGTTTCTGATAGTTCATCCACAGTATTTTCTGTGGTTTCCATCTGAATATAGGTCAATTCATTTGTTGCGACATCTTCAAACAGCAGTTGGGGATTTTCATCGAAAGTGCCTAATGAATTAGCTTCCAGATCAACAGCAGATATATCTGGGGTCTGATTAGTAAATTCTGGAACAAAATCTAAAGATTCTGGTTGTTGTGGTCTGAGAATTTCTTCCCCCGGATGCTGGGCTAACAAAGGCATTTCCGGCGTGGAGGTATCGTTGATTATAGGAGAAATAGTTAAGCTACTTGATGTTAATTCATCAAATAAATTATCTCCAGAATCTGATGATAATATCAAATCTAGCTGTTCTTGATGCTGGAAATTGATCTCAAAATCTTCTTCTATATCAAAACTGGCTATAGGAGAAGGTATAGACTGCTGATTATCAGCAAAAATGTCATCAGCCGCTGCATTAAACAAACTTTCATCTAAAGCCTTTTCCACATTCTGCTCAATTAAGGAATCGAATTCGTCCTTTTCCTCTGTGGTTTCCTGGTTCCAGAAGTCGCTCAGATCATTTTCTGATTGAGAAAACTCAGGTTCTGTTACTGGAGGTGTATCAAATAAATCACTGATTTCTGGTTCACTTGTCGATAGTTGTGGCTGTTCTTCCATTTCAGCAAACAAGTTGTCCAAAGACAAGTCTGTTGGCTGAGGTAATTCTATGTAGTCACTAGGGGTAATTTCTTCTACCCAATTTGCATTTTTAGTTTCTAAGAATAAGTTATCAAAATTGTTTTGTTGGTTGGTAGTTAGTTCCACACTGGTGAACGACTCAGTTTCTGGTTGAGTGACTTTGCTTGTTGGCAATAGTTCATCATCATCTAACCCCAGTGTCAAGAAATCTTCGAGTTCACTATTTTGGACAATTTCGCTAATAGTCTGGTTTGTATCACTAGGAATATCAATAAATTCTTGTAAAATTTCGGCAGAAGATGAGTCTAAATTTATCTCAAATTCGTTAATATCGCTCAACTCTAGAGGCGTAGCAGATATTTGTTGATTTTGCAGTTCTGAATTATCTTTTTCTAGGAAATTGTCGCCAAACAACAGAGATAAATCTTCTGTTGTAGCTGTGCTTGTTGGGTGCAACGCATTGCTTATATCTTCATTAAAGGAGAGTAAGTCAGATAAATCGTTATGAGCCTCGTCAGCCTCAGTGCTGCTCAAATCAATTCCAAAGTCATCGATAGCAACAATATCTAAGGTTTCTTCTTGATGCCAACTTTCATCTAGTTCGGGAGTTTCACCCTCAAATAAATCAGCAAGGGTATTTAACTCAGCTATTCCTACTTCTGGCCCATTGGGATCAAGATTGTTACTGATTGGATGTGCTTCGTCATGTGTGGTGAAAGTAAGACTAGTGTTTCTACTTTCGTTTTGTGGTGTTTCTTGTAACTGAAGGAAGGGGCGTTCGTCGGAGACGTTGGCGTAGCTAGACGCTCCTGGACTCGCTAACGCTGCGCTATCGCTACTATCTTTGTCTAGATTCAGTTCTTCAGTTGTCTGGGCTAACGGCTTGGTGTTACTAAATAGAATTGGCTCTGATTCTGTGAAAGTCGCAGACTGTTCATCAAATAAACCAGGGGTAATTTCTAATAACTTAATTTCTGCAAAGCTCAAAAGTGCTTCTAGTTGCTGACTAATTGCAATTTCGGCTTCTTTACCTTGCAGGACTAATTCTTGAGCTTGTTTGATTTCAGTAATGACAATTTTAGCTAAAGTCAGATAAGTATTTTCAGGATTACCGATCGCACTGGCTGCTGCTTGACATAAACCACACCATTTGGGCAAATTCCAAGTTTCACCAAGTTTGACTAACTGGTGACAGCATTGCTGGAGATTTTGCCGAGTTGCAGGTGTTGTAGTTTGCTTAAATAATTGCAACATTTCCCGCAGTGTTTGCAGCACTTGGGCTTGAAACTCGCTCCAGTTATTATTTTCTTTCGCAGTGACTGGCGCTAGCGCAGCGTTAGCGAGTCCGCGAGCGTCTAGCGCCTCGTGGGGTGCTACCGAGTCTGGAGATTCCTGATGGCTGTCTTCTGCCAAACTGGGAATATCTCGCCGCATGAAAATTTCTGTAAGTGTGGAGACATTCTCTGTAGAGGTTGTAAGTTCTGTTGCCTCACAACTGCTGGCTACTCCACTCTTTCCTTGTTCTACAAGTAGTTCCAGATGCTGATACAGCCATTGAAAAACTGGCTCAGTTTCTGACATCAAAGTATTAGCTGCATCTTCAGAAAGACCATAAGGCCCACTCAAATGCTCTAACAGCGATTTTAGGGTATCAGAGACACCAAGAAATAAAGACTCTAACTTTTGGTCAATCTGAACCGGATTATCTTTGAGAATTTTGAAACAATCTTCCAAACGGTGGGAGGTATGCTGAATGCTAGTCAATCCAAGCATCGCCGCTCCTCCTTTGATGGAGTGAGCCGCCCGGAAGACTTCACTGATCATTTCCGGGTCGTTCAGGGTACCCTCTAAATTCAGTAAGCCCTGCTCAATGGTATTCAGGTGATCCCTGGCTTCTTCGATAAAGTAACCCAAAATCCGCTGTTGTTGTTCCGGCAGCATAGCAAAAGTTATGAGTTATGAGTTATGAGTTATGAATTATGAGTTATGAGTTATGAGTTGTGAGTTGTGAGTTGTGATTTTTATTTCTAACTCCTCACTCCTAACTCCTAACTTTTTTATCTGGTTTCCATAGTTTCCACTCGGAAACGTTCAACGGAGGCGATCAAGTCACGGGATACACCTACTAAGTGTTGTAGAGCACCTGAAACTCGCTGTGCTTCTTGGGAAGTTTCTTGCGCAGTCAGTTCTACTGATTGCATTACATGAGCGACGGCGCGGGAGGTTTCCGTTTGTTCCACAGTGTCGCTGGTAATAGAGCGCACAAGAATATCGATGCGATTCGCCACTTGAATAATGTTTTCGAGCGATCGCTTGGCATCTTCTGCCAATTTTGTCCCTTTAATTACTTGTTGTGTGCCTTCTTCCATCGCGGTCATTACAGAGCCTGTTTCGCTTTGGATTTGCATCACAATTTGTTCAATTTCTTTGAGGGATTTGGCAGATTTATCTGCTAGCTGACGTACTTCATCTGCGACGATCGCAAACCCGCGTCCTGCTTCTCCGGCTCTTGCCGCCTCAATACTAGCATTGAGCGCTAACAAGTTTGTTCTGGAAGCAATTTGAGAAATCAACGCCACAATTTTAGAAATTTCTTGGGAAGATTCCGCCAACCGCTTCACTTTGCGAGTGGTTTCGGCAACGGTTTCTCGAATTTCTAAAATCCCTGCCACGGTATTTTCTACTGCTTCGCCACCTTTCAAGGCGATCGTACTAGCATCACGAGCAACGGTTTCGGCTTCCCGTGCCGCCTCTGCTACCCGTTGAATCGAGTCGGTCATCACCTGTACAGAATTCAGCGTCACCGCTAACTCTTCTGCTTGCCGCAAAGCATCACTAGATAAAGCTCTCGCAAAGGTTTCGGAGTTGGTTGCACCTTTTGTCACATCCTTCGCCGCCATTTTTACCTGTTGGACAATATCCCGCAGGTTTTGAATTGTTAAATTAAAGGCGTCGGCTACAGCTCCCAGTACGTCGGCTGTCACTTCCGCTTGGACTGTTAAATCGCCTCTAGCAGCTCCTTCCACGTCATCCAAGAGCCGAATCACCTGACGTTGCAGATTTTCTTTGGCTTCCTCTTGTTCATCGGCTTTGCGTTGGGCTTCACTTGTGGTTGTGAAAATTACTCGCGCCATTTCATTAAAGCCAGTGGCTAAATGCCCCAATTCATCTTCAGAAAACACTGTGGCTTGAGCATTCAAATTTCCTTGACGTACAGCTTCAAACTGAGCTTGGAGGTCATCAGTTGTGCGCCGAATTTGTTTAAGCGCCAGATTCCCCATGAAGCCTGCGGTAGCAAAACCTGCAATCCCTGCTGCTAGTGACATTGCCCAACCTGTGTTTCTTACTGATTCTCGTTGTTGGGGTGGCGAAAATGTGGTAGCGACAAAGCTAACTGTGGCTACAACCAACGCTGAGACAATGCCTACACTTCCAGCAATTAGCCATTGTTTCCGTTCGATGGAAGCATTTTCTAATGGTGCTAACCATCCCTGCTCAATGCTGACGTTGGGTTCTAGTTTCGAGACATCTGTTTGGCTAAAGACTGGAACGGCTTCATGGGAACCAGTCATTGAGAACAGTTCCTCTTCGCGATCGCTAGGAGGTGCATTACTTAAAAAAGCCTCCGCGCTTTGAGGGCGTCCAGTGTCACTAGTTTCTGTTGGAGCAGAATGCATTGCTGCATTACCGAAGTTAGAATCTCCTTCGATCAGGTCAAACCCTGGAATATTGCCTAAATCGTCAAATTCCTCAAAGTCATCTAAAAACTCGATATTGCTCTTAGAATTTTCTCCATTCAGTATATTGCTTGAGTCTTCATAAGAGTTTAAACTCTCTGAGCCAAAGGCAGACTCAAATGCTTCCATATCAAAATTTTCATCGTCATCGAAGCTATTTTTAGCGATGAATTCATCTGATTTAAACTGCTTTTCCTTCCGAGGTAAATTACTATTAAAAGATGCTTCATTATCAGTTAAATTCGGCTGAAAAGCTGATTCCAACGCCACTTGTTTTGGTGTTAACCAGTTATGGGATTCGGTTTGGGACAAGTTATCTTGACTGCCGTATTCCAAGTTATTTGTTGTTGGCGAATCATTTCTCAGTTCTTCTGTAACAATCAGTAAAGTTTCGTCTCCAAAACTGGATTTTTTATATTCTAATTTTCCCATACTCTGCTCTGGAGACTTTGGCTCACTCAACAAATCAGGGAAATTATTCTCTTTATTACCAGTTTGTGAGTTAGAAGATGAAGAGTTATTATTGTCAATAGTTGAATTTTCGTAAGGATAACTTATCCCATTATCTGAGAATTGACTATTTGCTAATGATTCTTCGGAAATATCTTCTGAGATACTTTCCTGCCAAAAAGCAGGCAACTCCAATTCTGTATTCTTCTCCCAGTTTTTATTTGACTCTTGTTCCTGTGATTCTTCATTCATGGCAAAAGGGTCATCACCAAAAGTTATAGAAGAATCTGATATTTTTTCTGTTACAATACTATCTTCTGTGGGCAGATCAAATGGACTTTTTGAAGATGTATCTTCAACGCCATTGATACTTTCTTGATGCTCTACAAAAAAGTTCAAATCAAGGTTATCGCTGTCAAACTCCTCATTAGCGCCCAAATGTTCTAATTCTGGTTCGCTATATGCCAGTACATCAGATATCTCTGAGGAATTTATTTCCTCTTGTCCACTAAATGACTGTAAATATTGATTGATATTTTCAATTCCATTCTTGGCAAAACCAGTAATTTCTTGATCGTTAGTCAAGCTTAATACCTGTTGATATTCTTCTTTTGCTACATCGTACTGCTGTAAAACATAGTAGATGTGACCCCGCAACAAATGGGTATTGGGGTCATCTGGTAAATTTTGCACCACTTGATCGACTAAAGTGGCCGCAACCTCATAATTTCTTTGAACATAGGCGGTCATCGCCTGTTGATATGTTGGCTCGTAATTATCAATACTTGCTGCCATTTCCTCCTCCAATTTCATCCTGCCCACCTAGCACTTCGTACAATTGCCATTTGATCGAGTAGTCGTAGACACTGATTATTTTTAGCACCTAATGACCACTCTCCACGTAAAAAGGGAGCCATTGTATCTGAAACACTAGTTGGTGGCATCAGATTCTGGACATCCAACCAGTCCATACCACCGATTTCCTCTACTGCTAAACCTACTATTGTGTCTTGCTCTTCAATGGCAATCACCGAAATTTCAGCTCTATCCGTGTTTAATGCACCTGCTTCCCCCAGAAATTGACCCAAATCGGCCACCCAAATAACTCGACCTCGTAAATTTAGAGTACCCAAAAGTAAAGGAGAAGCATTAGGAATCGGGGTGATTCTATCAGGACTTAATTCAATTACTTCCCGAATGCCAGTTGCTTGTAGTGCAAACTCCTGATGCGAGGGAATGTAAAACCTCAAATGTAACTCACCTTCAGGACTTTCTACTTGTAATTCTGGTCGGAAATGATCTTGACCACTGCCACTTAAAAAGTCCGGTTTGCTGACCATATTGCTTTTATCCTTATCCTCGCAGCAGTTGTTTGACTGTTCCTACCAACTCAGTTGGTTGAAACGGTTTGGCTATGTAAGCGTCTGCACCCTGCTTCATGCCCCAATAGCGATCAAATTCTTCGCCTTTGGAAGAACACATAACCACTGGGACATTTTGGGTTTTTGGATCGGATTTTAACCGCCGACAAACTTCGTAGCCGTTCATTCGGGGCATGACAATATCTAATACCACTAAATCTGGAGGTGCTATTTGAATTGCCTCTAATGCTTCTAATCCATCACTAGCATGGGTAACTGTTAGGCCAGTTGCTTTCAGGAGGTCTGTAATCATCTCCCTTTGCGCTATACTGTCTTCCACAATCAGAACTGTGCTCATAAGCGTCTATTTACCTCCTGATTTAGACGTTCCTAATTGGAACATTCCCTGATTCCTCCGCAAGTATTAACTGTATAAATTAATTTTATGTTTTCACTATTTTCCCGGAGATTGACGTTTCACTCAGTTAACTGACTCTGTGATAACATCTTTTTACTCATCTTTTAGTAGATCAACAAATCTTTGATCTCTTTATATGCCTCATAGATGAGGGAGATGAGGGAGATGAGGGGACAAGGGGACAAGGAGATAAACAAAACTCCTAACTCCTAACTCAGCACTCAGCACTCAGCACTCAGCACTCCTAACGCTCCATGCTCAATTTTCATTGGTTGTTGATATATTTCTCTACGAGCATCAGTAACTCAGTGTGCGTAAACGGTTTTGTCAAATAATCTGTTGCCCCGACCATCTTAGCTTTGACTCGATCCATAAACCCATCTTTCCCAGTAAGCATGATAATCGGCGTGAGCCGAAATGCTGTTGAATGTCGCAGCATGGCGCAAATCTCGTATCCTTCCAATTCCGACATAGCAATGTCGCATAAAATTAAATCCGGTTTGAGTTGAAAAACCAGACTCAGTGCCTCTAAGGGATTGGTAAGAGCGATCGCTTCATAACCTTGTGGTTGTAAGATGGAATTTATAGTCTCACCGATGGCGATCGCATCGTCAATACATACTATCCGCCTCATCGGTTTTCCCTTCAATTCCCAGCTGTCCGTGGGTGTATTTGGGTAATTAGTATCTGAATATACTAGTTGCAGCCAACTTTGTTGTACATAAGGATATATCGCCTTTGCGACTGTCAAAATGTCTCGGTTGAGATGGCGAGCTAGTTGTCGCAAGGATGTTTTACCATCAGCCCAATGTTGTAGCTTATTCATGGTTGCTTCTGGTAAAGAAGATTGTAGCTGAACTTTGTCAGATAGCACTGGCAATTGTTCTGGAGACTGAATGTGTGGATAGAGTTGCTTCCACTGTTGCAGTTGCTTGGTAATTTTTGTCACAAATGGAGCAATCTCAAAAGTATTTAATTGCGGGGCAAGTGCTGCACCTTGATGGAAAATGAAGTTACCTTGACGTAAACTCAGCAGGTCAAAGAGAGTTTCATGCACCAAACCGTAAATGATACTACCAGCTATCTTTGGGTTGATGATATTCCGCTCCAAGAGTGCCCAAAGATAGGCATACTCTGGCGCGTCGGTTGGTGGTAGGGTGGCAATTTGTTTGTCGGTGAGTCGCATCTCAACTCGATAATGACGTAAATAATCGCTAATTCTGGATAAACTACTCTCGCCCTCTTGGCAATAGATAATCTGACCATTAAGGAAAAAAACGAACCAAGACTGTTGTTTAGGGCGATAAATGTTTGCTCCATCTCCACCCAGTTTGTTGTTATGGTGAGAGCTATAAGCTTCCACCCATAGTTGCCCAGTTCGCTGTCCCAATTCAATCAATTGCAGAATACTGCAAATATCAATTTCATTTAAATTTCCCTGCATTTAGCTAAAAAGTACTCCTTAAGTATTGCTGAATTCGGAATCGTGAATTATGACTTATTCTTTAAGTATTGATTATGGAGTATTGAAAAGATTTTTACTCTATTTTGATTGTCATTAGGGAATACATTAAGCTATAAACCTTTATCTTTCGTAATACACTTTGACAAAGCTAGTGTTAACACGGAAGTCATCATCACTGTCATCAGTACAAAATATAAAGGCGCGACCAGATCGCTTCTATAAGTATCAAGACGTAACATCTTGCGTCTATAGTTTTGTCTGTCTTGTTTTTCTAAACCCTGGTTCAGTGAGACAAGTTAACAGAATTATTTAAGGTATATCTCAAAACACGAACTTTAAGTGCATCAATAAAGGACTAACGGTGTGCTGTATTTAGCAGAAGTACAAAAACAGAAAGGTGGTTTACTCAGTGGCGGTGGCAAAACTGAACTGAAACTGCTAGCTTGTCAGCGAACTGACCAGAATTGGAGTACTGTGTCGGAAGAAGTGATTGCTGCTGAGGACGCAAGTAAATTAAATGATGGCGCCTTGGTACTGGTTGAACTGAATCCGAATCGTCAAGTGCAGCGAATTCAAGAAGCAGGGCGTCCACTCGTCAACATTTTGCAAAATTTTTCCCGCCAGTTGGAGAAATTTAAGCTCAAGGAAGATGAGATCGATCAGTGGAAACAGTCACTAACATTTCAGGCGCAAGAGTTGAATCGCCGTGAAATGGACATGGAGGTACGAGCAGAACAGTTGCAGCAATTGGAGGATGAGGTACAACACCTAGAGGAGCAAAAACAGGAAGTTGACACCTCCCGCCTGGAAATTGAACGATTACAAGCAGAAATTGAGCGCAACCGCCAAGAGTTGGAAGGCGCTTGGGAGCATTTACGAGGTGAGCAGCGTCGCCTAGAAGAACGCCAAGCGGATTTTCAACAAGGGACGGTTTTGGATGAGGAGCAAAGTCGAGTAATGAGTGAGTTACTCGATCGCTTGTCGAGTCGTATTACTCCTACGGAAACAGTTAGAGAACACCTGCATCTAGCCTTTGAATTGGTCGAAAAGCAGCAAGCGACTCTGACCCCGCATTGGCAAAAACTGGAGGAGCAAAAAATTGCGATCGCACAACAGCAAGAAGAAGTTGAGCGTTTATCACAAACTTTTAGCGATCGCCAAAATGCATTGCAAGAAGCGCAAAATTCTTTAGTTCAGCAAACAGCGCAATTGCAAATCAATACAGCAGACCTTACCAGCAAGCAAGAGTATGCTCGACTCGTCAAAGAGCAGTTACGAAGTGCTGAAGAGTTATATCAACAGATGCATTCTTTAGCTGCAACATCTGGTGATGTAGTTCTTGGTAAGCAAGCTGATGTGGAGGCTTTGAATAAAATGCCTTTAGAAGAACTACAAAAGATAGTGCAAGACTTGGAGCATAAGTTAGAAATCGACGCTAGCTTTGTTCACGATCAAGAACAAGAACTGAAATATAAACAAGAAGCTATAGAAGAACTCCAAACGAAATTAAATCACGCATCTGACCATGACCACATCAATTTGGAACTAGAACTAACTGATGAAAAAGACCTTTATCAGATGCTAAATTCCAGTTTAGTGGGACAACGCCGCAATATGCTACAGCACCAGAAGTTTCTCAAGCAACATCAAGCTGTACTGCTACGGCGGCAAGGACATACTGTTACTCAAGAAGAAGAAAGTAACAACAAAATAAATTTAGAACCGATTCTGTTACAAATAGAAACCCAGCGACAACAATATTCACAAGAAATCCAAAAGCTGGAACGTGAAATTGAGCAAATTCGTTCTGGTATTGAGCTAAATCAGGGAATGATTGACAATCAAACTCACGATCTAGATGAAAAGCGCCAAGAACTGAAAGCGATCGAGGAAAATTTGCTATCTTTACGAAGAACAACTGCTGAATACTATGGTCGAGTGAATCTTTATCAAGAAGCACTACAACCAATTCAGGATTCTCTAGATGGATTAAGGCAAAAGTTGCAAGGAATTGGAGAATCTTTGGATCAATTCCAGGAAACTGGTGATTATCAAGTCCAAGCGATCGCTCAGTTGCGTCATACTCTCCAAAGTTTAATGCCTCAGCCAGAATTATTAGCGTCTTAATAAGTTAGGAGTTAAGAGTTAGGAGTTAAGAATTAAAGAAAGTTTTTAACTCAAATCTTAATAACCAAAGAAGTTAGGAGTTAAGAATTAAAGAAAGTTTTTAACTCAAATCTTAATAACCAAAACTGAAAACTTCAAACTCTTAACTCCTAACTCATCACTCCTAACTATTTCAAACAGATCCAACCCACCTTCTACTTGCGCGATCGCACCACCAGGAAATGGATCGGTTTGCGATCGCTCCCTTGTGGCTTCTCTCTTAAACTCAATATCCATGAATGAATAAAGTTATTCTGGAGAGCGGAACGATGTTGGAGAGAACCTAGCCGTCAGATACAGCACACTCCCCATTGAGAAACCAGACTTTCTTCCCACACAAGCGATTACAGACTGGTACGCCAAGATGGAAAACTATGATTACAATAAACTAGGATTTAAAGGAGACACCGGGCATTTTACTCAGGTGGTCTGGAAAAGCAGTACTGAATTAAACTCTGGTAAAGCAATAAGAAGAAGGCAGACCCTAACTTATTTTTTTTGGGCTAAAGCCCAACTACGAACTACGAGCTTAGTTATTATTCCATAAACAAACTAGATTCTACATGAAAAAACTCTCCCAGCTTACGCGCTTGTTCTGTATTTATCTTCTCTTGTCCATTTAAAATATTATCAACCAAATCTTCTGTCCCTAAAACCGCTACTAAATCATCTCTACTTTTCTCAGATTCTTCTAAAAGAAATAACAACATAGACGTAGGATTGTTTTGCTGGCTTGGCTGATAATATTCTTGTTCAAACTTTTCAATTAAAGTAATTAATAACTGATAAAGTTCGTCTTCTTCTGGGGTGCGTTCCCGGTGCATTAAATCTTGTACTATCCCTAAAGCTTGCTTATTTTCAGCTTCACTTTTTATCAGTTTGGGAAGATAAGCTGTTAATAATTCCTTGTATTTATCTGGATTAAAAGTAAGGGTCATTTTTCCAGTTCTCCTTATCATATTCTGCATGGTTGAGGATATATTTAATATAAATTAACTGCCCTTCATAATCTATACTAACAATCAAACGATATTTATTTCCTTTAATATTAAAAACTGTAAAATTACCAACAGCTTCAGCTTTAGGAAAAACCTGCTGTACTTCAACTAAATTTGACCATTTCGCTTTAGTGGCAACCTTATACCAATTGCTTAATACTTCCTGACAATCTGAATGGGTTTCTGCATATTCTCTTAATATTCTGAAACTAATAATGTGCATCGTTCCTGATAATAAAAAGCCTTTAAATAACTATTTAAAACAGATCCAGTCGCCTTCTACTTGAGCGATCGCACCACCAGGAAATGGATCGGTTTGCGATCGGTTTGGCGCTATGATTAAAGCCGTTAATTTTTCGATGTGTTCAAAACTAGGGGCATCAGTCAGTATTTGCTGTAATACCTGACGCATCACCCGACGCTGCAACGCCAGTGGTGCTTTCTGTAATACCCGACGATTTAAGCGTAAGGGGAGTCGGGAGTTGGGAGTCGGGAGTCGGGGAGATGAGGAAAAAGCAGGCGAACTCTTAGCAGGGAGCAGAGGAGAAAAAGGTAATTTTTCATTCTCACCGATACCCCATGCCCCATCCCGCAACTCCTGAGCAGCTTTTTCTAAATATTCCACTTCTGCTTGGAGAAGTTCTGCTGTTTGGGCTAAAGCTGATTCTACTTGGGGGTTGAAATTATCTCGCAAATATGGTAATAATTCTTGGCGAATGCGGTTGCGGGCATATTGCAAATCTTGATTGGTGGAATCTTCCCAAATTGGTAATTTAAACTCTTGACAAAATTGCTCTGTTTGTAAACGAGTAATTTCTAAAAGTGGACGCACTAACATAATGCCCATAGTTAGGGGGCGTTGCCAAGTCAGGGCTTGCAAGCCATCAGCACCAGTACCGCGAATTAAATTGTAGAGGAGAGTTTCGGCGCGATCGCTGGCGGTGTGTCCTGTAACTATATATTGATAATTATTTGCTTGGGCGATCGCACTTAAAGCTTGATAGCGCCAATCGCGTGCAGCAGCTTCACTATTTATCGGCTTGTTCGCTGTTTCTAAATAAAAGGATATACCCCAAGTTTTAGCTAAGTTTTCAACGTGATGAGCATTAGCTTGGGAGTCAGAACGCCAGCGATGATCGCAGTGAGCGATACCTAAATACCATCCCCATTTGGATTGTAAATCTAAAAGTAATTTTATTAAACACAGAGAATCTTGTCCGCCGGAGACAGCGATTAATAAACGCTGGTTGCGCTCAAATAAGTGGCGCGATCGGATTGTGCGATGGATTTTTGCGTGTAGAGGAGTCCATACCATTTCTTCTCATAGTTTTTGGATTTGACTTGCAGCGACTAGAAGTCGGGGCTACACAGACAAAACTCACCTCCGTGGGTTAAAAACCTTTGATTTTCTCTTAGTCCACGTTCGCGTAGCGTTCCGAAGGAAAGGTGGCCTACCCTTCTCCTTCGGAGACGCTACGCGAACGGGAACGCCAAGGGCGAACGTTTGTATAGCCGCGATTTATAATCGCCAGGATTAGGTGCAAGATGTGAGTTTCCAGGTTTGCGTCTGTTGCCTTATTTTAGACAATTGGTACAACACTAAGTAAATAATTTTGCAATCTTCTCTGTATCTGTGCGTGAAGCTTATCACCAATTCAACGCATAATATACAGAATCTTGGATAAATTCGTAGGTGATTTAATGGCAGAAATTCAAATCGGAATCGAAGGTGAAGGCGCACCAGCAGCAGCCGAGGCTTTGCTAGAAATCCCTGGATTATTGGGAAGCTATGAAGTGCCGACGCAAAGAGAGGGAACTTTGGCGGCTATTGCTACTATTATCACCATTGTCGGCGGTGCTGCTGCTTTAGCTGAACAAATTCGCAAATGGTATCAAGAATGGCATAAATCTCATCCAGGAAAGCAATTTGATGTGATAATCCTTGACCCTGATACTGGAAACAGGATTTTACTCGAAGAAGCTACTATAGAGGAAATCACGGAAATCCTCAAATCTATCAGCAAATAAAGTGCAAACTATCCGCATTCAACTTCGGGAAAGTACGCAGGAAACAGTTGAACTCAGGTATTGGCTACCTCAAATAAAGCACTATGAATCACGTCGTCTGAAATTAGCAGAAATCGCTAATTTCCTCAAGCAAGGTGAACGAGATTACTATAAACTGCTGCCCAATTTATCAGGAATCGGGCAGCAGTTATTTTTTTGGTTGGATGGGGATGGACGGTGGTTGAGTCGGGGAATTGCTAACTGTCGCGGTGAGGGGTTGGTAATTGCCATTGATACTGAGCAAAAACTGGCGCATTTACCTTGGGAAGTGCTGCATGATGATGAGGATTTTTTGGTCAAGCGCGTTAATCCAGTGGTGTTACCTCTGCGCTGGATTGAAAAAGAAACGGAAGCGTTTTCTGTGGAAGCACGACAATTGCGAGTATTGTTTATGGCAACCGACCCGGAAGACGTGGAACCGAAGTTAGAGTTTGAACAAGAAGAGGCGAGAATTCTGGCTGATACGCAAGATTTTGCTGTGGATTTGCGGGTGGAAGAAAGCGGTTGCGTCAGCGAGTTGGGTAAGGTGTGGAGTCGCTATTTTAATGACTTTGATGTGTTTCACCTCACAGGACACGCCTCAATTACTCCTCCTGAAGCGGAAAATAACCCCACCCCCAACCCCTCCCCGCTTTTCGAGAGGGGAGCAGATTTAGAGGCGAATACGCCTTACTTTATTACTGAGACGGAAATCGGGGAACGTCACGAAACTACAGCCGCAGAACTTGCCGATGTCTTCCGGTTTAGATTTCCCAAATTGGTGTTTTTGTCTGGGTGTCGGACTGGACAAGCACCAGATAAAGGGGCTGTCCCTTCAATGGCTGAGGCACTAATTGCCCAAGGTGCGAGGGCGGTTTTAAGTTGGGGGCGGCCTGTGGAAGATCGGACAGCCACAGCCGCCGCCGCGCACCTCTACGGCAAATTGGCAGCCGGATATCAATTAGCTGAAGCACTCGCTAGCACTTACCAGCAGTTGTTTAAACAGAATGTGCGTGACTGGCATTTGTTGCGGTTATATATTCAGGGAGAATGTCCCGGTGCGTTGGTGGAAGTGTTGGGAGATTTGCCACTCTCAGCGCTGGAACCTGCTTACGAACAGTTTTTAGATCCCGATACCCAACTGGTGCGGGTGGCGAAACCCTCTGAGTTTGTTGTCCAAGGCAAAGCAGCGACGTTGCACCGTCTGGGAATGATCTACGCCAACAAAGCGGAAGTGGAACAAGCGATCGCACTCTACAATCTGTCTTTGAAAATAACTGAACGCATTGGTGATGTCCAAACCAAAGCGGCGACGTTGCACCAACTGGCAATTCTCTACGCCAACAAAGGGGAAGTGGATGAAGCGATCGCACTTTATAATCAATCTTTGGAAATTAATGAACGCATTGGAAATGTCCAAGGCAAAGCGGCGACGTTGCACCAACTGGGAATGATCTACGCCAATAAAGGGGAAATGGATGAAGCGATCGCACTCTACAATCTGTCTTTGGAAATAAATGAACGCATTGGAAATGTCCAAGGCAAAGCGGTGACGTTGACCAATCTGGGAATAATCTATGCCAACAAAGGAGAAGTGGATAAAGCGATCGCACTTTATAATCAATCTTTGGAAATTAATGAACGCATTGGTAATGTTCAAGGCAAAGCAACGACGTTGCACAATCTAGCAAGTATCTGCGCCAACAAAGGGGAAGTGGAGCAAGCGATCACACTCTACAATCAGTCTTTAGAAATAAATGAACGCATTGGTAATATCCAAACCAAAGCGGCGACGTTGCACCAACTGGCAATTCTCTACGCCAACAAAAGGGAAGTGGATGAAGCGATCGCACTCTACAATCAGTCTTTGGAATTAAAGGAACGCATTGGTAATATCCAAGGCAAAGCGGCGACGTTGCACCAGCTGGCAAGTATCTACGTCAACAAAGGGGAAGTAGATGAAGCGGTCTCACTCTACAATCAGTCTTTGGAATTAAAGGAACGCATTGGAGATGTCCAAGGTAAAGCGGCGACGTTGCACAATCTAGCATGTATTTACGCCGACAAAGGGGAAGTGGAGCAAGCGATCGCACTCTACAATCAGTCTTTGGAAATAAGTGAACGCATTGGAGATGTAAAAACTAAAGCGGCGACGTTGCACAAACTGGGAATTCTCTACGCCAACAAAGGGGAAGTGGATGAAGCGATCGCACTCTATAATCAGTCTTTGGAAATAAATGAACGTATTGGAAATGTCCAAGGCAAAGCAATGACTCTGCGGAGGTTAGGAGATTTGGCAGAACAGCAGGGTGAATACACTAAAGCGATATCCTATTTGCAACCAGCTTTAGAGATTTTGCAAAAGTTAAAATCACCCGATGCTGAACAGGTAAGGGCGATGCTGGAAAGAATACAGAATCATTCGTAATTTACGCAATGTGGAGGGCTTATACCAATTCGTAATTCGTAATTCGTAATTTGTAATTGAGAAAGTCTTACTTCGTCTGGGTTTGGGGGTTTGTATCTGTTTCATTATTTTCGTGTAATGGACTTACGCATTAACAAATTGAATAAACAATGCGGTATCTTAATTAATAAACCAATTTTCTATGTTTATACCATCAAAATCTTGAAAATCTGCTACATTATTCGTTACTAAAATCAAGTTATTTGTAACTGCAACACTCGCAATTTGCCCATCAATAAATCCAGGATTTTTACCAATCTTTGATAATCTAGCTCTTTCCTGAGCATGATATTGTGCAGATTTTAGATCGTAATCAAATAAAGGGATTTCTGCTAAAATTATGTTGTTGATATAATCCTCTATATCTTGACGTTTTTTAGAAATAGGAAGACGGAAACAACCATATAACATTTCATGGATAACTAGGATAGCTGTGGCTGTTTCTTGTCTATATAACCTTAGCTTTTCCATTACCTTCTCGTTGGGATGAGGTCGTTTAGCCTCCGAAAAAATGTTAGTATCTAGTAAATAATTTAGACTCATAAATTAACTTCTCTTCCTGGTGACTTATCCCGTAGATTTTCAAAAGTTTCATCATCAATACTTTCTAAATCAACCCTTTGTCTAAAGTCTTGTAAAGCTGACCAAAAATCAGTAATGTCTTTACTTTGTCTTAAACTTTTTTGATGGTCAGATATAGAAAATGGTTTTTGAGCTAATAATTTATATTTGAGAAATTGAATAAAATCTAAAACTTCTTGCTGTTTATCTGGTGGTAATTCTCGGAATGTTTGTAGAACTGTTTGTTCAATAGTCATAGTTTTACCTCTGCTAGATGAGATATGATTACATTATAAATTTAGTTAAGAAGATGTTTTAAAAAGAGAAAGCAATGACTCTGTGGTGGTTGGGGCATTTGGCAGCACAGCAGGGTGAGTACGCTAAAGCGATATCCTATTTGCAACCAGCTTTAGAGATTTTGCAGCGATTGAAGTCACCGGATGCTGAAAGTGTGAGTGCAAGTCTTGATAGGATAATTCGTAATTCGTAATTCGTAATTCGTAATTACAGGACGGAAAGATTTTTTTTCTCACGCGGAGGCGCAAAGGCGCAGAGAAGAACGCAAGAGTGTTTTATAAATAAATGGAAATTGCTGTAATGAGTCTTTGATATTCACGCGAGAGTCTTTGATATTCGTCGGCGAGTCTTTGATATTCACGCGAGAGTCTTTGATATTCGTCGGCGAGTCTTTGATATTCACGCGAGAGTCTTTGATATTCATCGGCGAGTCTTTGATATTCGCGCGAGAGTCTTT
>NZ_JAVRBM010000005.1:0-206912 GCF_034531255.1 Nostoc sp. ChiQUE01b
AGATTTGCCTGCACTACCTCCTGCCATTTTTTAGTTCCGTCGAACTCACGTTAAAAAGACTGAGGTTGCCAAAGACGGCACATCAGGTATTAGACCAACAAAGCTGAAGCCAACTCAAGGCATCAGCTTTTCGTTTAAATATTATCAGGACAGTAACAGCAAGTTTTCTTGTAGCCAAAAAGAAGCAATCTACTGGCTGACCTTGGTTGATCGATTAAAAGCTCTATCTAGTCTAACGGCTCAAGAGTTGTTAGTAAATCGTAGCAGTACCCTCAGATGTCATCCCATCAAGTGGGAAGATATCAGCGAGAGGGCATTTGGTTTGCCAAATGAAGAACAATTGGTTGACATACCGTATCAGTTTTCCATCTCCTCAAATAAACATGGTAGGGTTCATGGATTCTTTCTTGACGAGATTTTCTACATTGTTTGGCTAGACCCAAATCATCTGCTGTACGCCGCAAAAAATTAAGGAATCATTGCCACCTTTATTACTTTACGCGCCTTCATATCAGAAAACACCTGTTCTAAATCTTTTAATGGTCGCTGTTCGCTAATAAGTAACTCAAAGGGAATTTTGCGACTAGCTATGAGTGCAAGGGCCGATCGCACATACTCTGGTGTATTATGAAACACGCCTTTGATGGTAAGTTCGTTATAGTGTAGCTGTTCAGTACTGACGGTAATGCTGGTATCCCGTGGACATCCACCGAATAAGTTGACTGTTGCACCAGGACGAGCACAAGCGATCGCTGTTTCCCAAACACTTGGGACACCAGTGGCTTCAATTACTACATCTGCACCCCATCCTTGGGTAAGTTCTTTCACTACACTGGGAATCTCTGGAATTTGATGATAATTAAAGGTCTGGGTTGCACCCAATTTCTGACCAATTTCTAGTCTGTGGTTATTACCTCCCCACAGCAAAACCTCAGCTTTTTCACTCAATGCTGCCACAAACATCAGCCCGATCGCTCCATCTCCTAAAACGATTACTTTATCTTTAGACTTAATATTAGAACGCGCTACCCCATGCAACACACAAGCTAAAGGTTCTGTCATCGCTGCCAATTCCCACGGCAACTCATCAGGAATCTGCAACAAATTATGCTCTACGATCGGTGCGGGAATTTTTAGGTATTGGGCAAAAGTCCCATTATTCCAGGTCAAATTTGGACATAGGGAATATTCTTGACGTTGACAAAAAAAGCATTTCATGCATGGCGCAGAATTATTAGCGACGACGCGATCGCCTACTTGCCAATTTGTCACTCCTGCACCCACAGCAACAATTCGCCCAGCAGCTTCGTGACCAAATAGCGTTGGCGGTATCAGCATTCTGGCATGACCACCACGCCGCCAAACTTTCAAATCTGTACCACAAGTTGTTGCTGCCCCTACTTGGATTACAACCTCGCCCACCGCCGGAGTGGGGTCAGAAACTTCCTCTAGGCGTAAATCTTCTTGACCATGAAGTAACGCTGCTAACAAAACTTTAAACCTATCAATTAGCTCCATCCGATTTTATCAGTTGAAGCTAATTGATAGGTCTATACTAAATCAGTATTGATTTTTAGTAGATTTTATATGTCAAAGAACTAGGTATTCACCACTGGCTGGGGAAGCACACCGGTGTTCCGGGTTTCCACATTCGGGAGGCGAGTAGCAGTTAATAGCGGTACTTCTTGTCGGCACGACAGGCAAAACCAATATAGTTCACCATGACGGGCATGACGCAGGAGGGAACCACCGCAGCATGGGCAATTGTTGGCTCTCGTACTCATACCAATGTCCTCCTTCAAAAAAAATTGTTGTTTTAAGCTAAGTAAAAAAAGCAGTTGATTAAAATTGGATGTTAGCTGCATGAATGCGGCCATTCGATTCTATGCGGTCTTTTATAATTTGTCTGTAAACAGCTTCATATCGGTTAACCATCTGGCTAACACTAAAGTTGTTTTCTACGTGTTTTCTACAGGTTTGACGATTGAGTTCCAAAGCTGGTGGAATCATTGCCGCCATTTCTGCATAGCTATTGCAGATAAAACCTGTCTTCCCGTGGGCAATCACTTCAGGTACGGAACCGAAATTCATGGCAATCACTGGTGTACCAGTTGCCATTGATTCAATCATTACTAAGCCAAAAGGTTCTTGCCAGCTAATGGGGAAAAGAGTTATCGCAGCATTGCCCAGAAGTTCAGTTTTTTCGGCGTGGTTAATTTCACCGAGATACTCGATTTGCTGACCATCTATGTGGGGGGCAATCTCTTGTTCAAAAAACTCCGAATGGACTGCATCAACCTTTCCTGCCATCTTCAAGCGCCAACCACTCTGTTTAGCAATGGCGATCGCATGTTGCGGGCCTTTTTCTGGCGAAAAACGACCTAAAAACGCTAAATATGCAGATTTTAAGGGTTGGGCTACAAATGGGTAATCTGCTAGCTCAATTCCGTTATAAATCGTGCCAACATAATTAAGATCGATTTGACGCTGCGAGTTACTAATGCTGATGTATGGTTGCTTTTGGTAGTAGCTAAATGCGTGACGGTTGTCAGTTGTAAAATTATTGTGCAGGGTGTGGACTGTAGAGGTTACTGTTATCAAACTCGCTAAAGGTAATGCCGAAATCCCTACATGAGAATGGATAATATCGAATTGGGCAGCATGTTGGTAAACTTGGCTTAGTTCTAACATTTCATACACTGCATACTCTTTCACGTTTGGGTCTAAGCGTAATGCACGTGGATAAACTGCTTCTAAATGAGCCAAAGTTTGAGAATCACCAGAGGCAAATAAAGTTACCTCATGACCGCGACGAATAAGTTCATCAGTCAAGAGACTCACTACCAGTTCGATTCCTCCATAATTAGGAGGTGGAACCCTTTCCCATAAGGGGGCAACTTGAGCGATTTTCATAAGTTTTTCTGGTTCAGTCTATGAAATTGTCCTCAATATAATGAGTGACATCATTATTTTATGAGTAAAGAGCATTTGTACTTACTCTTTTGACATTTAAATTAACCTAACAGGCTATCAAAAGCGCAATAACGGTTAACCGTACCGCAAATTTTCTACTAACAAATCTAACTGACTATCGGCAAAAGTCAACTCTGAGCTACATTTCTAACCGTATAGCTAATCTATTATTTGTTGCATCTGTCTTGGGGATCATAAAGAGGTAGAATGTTTTGTATCAGAACTGACAAAATTGAATATTTTGTAGCTGAAAATACTAAAATACTCAATGGGATCAAGTCATTAAAGCTTCATTTAAAGGTAATTGGCAAAAAGAACAAAAATTATAAATATTAAGCAATTGTACAATAATTACATAATTTGTAATTAGTAATTTACAAAAATTCTGATAATTAACTAATGAAAATCGCTACTTGGAACGTCAACTCAATTCGCACTCGCCTTGAACAGGTTATCGATTGGTTAACCCTAAATCCCGTTGATGTTCTCTGCTTGCAAGAAACCAAAGTTGTGGATGCTGAATTTCCGCGATCGCTTTTTGAGCAGTTAGGCTATAACCTTTATATGTCAGGACAAAAATCTTATAACGGTGTAGCCTTGATTAGCCGCCAGCCACTCCTCAATGTCAGTAGCGGGTTTAGGGCGATTTTGCCAGATTTACATCACGAATGGGACGAGCAAAAGCGTGTAATTACAGGTGTAATAGATGGTGTTCGGATTGTAAACTTATATGTTCCTAACGGCGCGGCGGTAGGAACTGAGAAATATGAATACAAACTGCGCTGGTTGACAGCGCTACATGAGTATTTGCGATTGCTGGTGTTGTCAGAATCTGCAATTTGTGTGTGCGGCGACTTCAACATCGCCCTAGAAGATAAGGATATTCACGAGCAAGTGAGTACAGAAAATCACATTATGGCAACAGAAACAGAGCGCCAAGCCTTACGGGATATTCTGAAACTGGGATTTGCCGATGCTTTTCGCAAATTCACCACAGAAGGTGGAAATTATAGCTGGTGGGATTATCGCTCTGCCGCCTTCCGTCGTAACTTAGGTTGGCGCATTGACCATCACTATCTGACACCCATGCTATATGAGCGTGCGACAAGTTGCATCATTGATGTTGCACCCAGAAAGTTAACTCAACCTAGCGACCATGTGCCAGTTATTGTGGAATTTTGAATTGGGGATTGGGCATTAGGAGTGCTGAGTGCTGAGTGCTGAGTGCTGAGTTAGGAGTTAAGAGTTAAGAGTTAGGAGTTTTGTTTACCCCCTTGTCCTCTTGTCCCCTTGTTCCCTTATCTCCTTGTCCCCTTGTCCCCCTGCCCCCATGCCCCATGCCCAATCAATCAATTTAACGGCTTATATATATCCTCAGAACTAGGATTGAGATAAGGACGCTGCAAATCTATTAAATGCCGCGCAAAGTGTTGGTCAATAACCCTCATCCGTTCCTCCATCGCATTTTTACCTTTTTGCCAAGCTTCCAATAAAGCATTAGCGACGATTTGGCAACGGTTCATCCCAAAACTTTCTTGTGCCGCAAATTTTTGGGTTGGTTCTTCGGCTAAACCTAACCCTGGAGCTAAAAATTTGGTAAACAAAGGAATTTCGGGCTGGAAATGGGATTGATTTTCGATATAAACAGTCTGAAGGATTGTGCGGATTGCTGGATAGTCGGGGAGTTGAAAGTAAAGTAGCCCCGAATCATAGCGTCCGTATGCAAAAGGGTTGTGGAGAACCTGAAAGCTAAAGGGAATCGAGGCTGTATTTAGTTGCAGCGTCAAGCTTTCCATGAGAGCGATCGCACCAGATGCCGTAAAGTTAAAGTAGATTCGCCCTCCTCCTAAATCTGCGTCTGGGTTACTCTGCCGTTCTTGTCCGACATTGCTAACTGCTAAGTAACAGCCGTTTTGCAGTCGATTTTTAGGCATCCAGATTGCTACCATATCACCGACTTTGGTAGATTTTTTACTGGATTCTAAATGGCAGTCTGGCTCAACATAAAGTGTTAAACCGCCTTTAGTCACCGCCATAGTCCCATCGGGTTCTTTTTGCAACACCTGCCATCGAGGGTCAAAGTAACCTATGCCGTGATTACTAGCGTGCAGTTGTTCGTAAAAGTCCCAGTCAATCTCCAAAATAGAATTATCTGCTAAATTGTGCTTTGGCAGTCGATTAGTATTATCAGTATTGACTGCCAAAGTACTTTGCAGGGAGCCATTGTAATAGATTCCATAGAGAAAATTTCGTAGTAGGAGAGTAAGATACTTATGTTGTAAATCTACGGAATTTTGCTGAAATCTATCGGCTATTTTAGTCGGCAGAGCGAAGGGTTGATAATTGGGATGGTAAATACAAAAATTGGACTCAATCTGGATATTCTGAGCAATATCAAATAGAGAATTTAGTGATTGATTGATAGAGGAATTTAGCATTAATCCATTTAGAAATCAAACTTTAAAAAATAGAATTCAGGAGTCAGAATTCAGAATTCAGAATTTAAGTATGTGTGACTGGTTTGATAGCGCGGTCTTATCCTTTGGTATTAACAAAGTGTAGGGGTTTAAATCCCCGACTTCTATCAAGGCATAAGTGTTGGGCTGCTTTCTAAATCCCCGTTACAACACGTAATTGCGAATTGCGAATTGCGAATTGCGAATTGGTTTAACAACCACGCAGCCGAGTTTTTTCGTAATAAATCCGAAGTAACTGCTGTTCCTTTACAGGCTGAGGAAATTTATGAATCTTTGCCATAGAATTCAAGATTTCTGACTCTGATATCCCAAAGATGGTCAGTACACCTTGTTCTGGCATTACAAGTAAACTTTTAGCTACTTGCAACATACAGAGTTCAGCATTATTAAAGTGTTTTTGGCACGTAATCATATCTTGAATTTGATGAATTAGTCCCAGCCCCGCAAACTGGATAACCCGCGAAATAAAGTCATTGCGGTATTCCAAAATCATCGGGAAAGCATTTATATAAGCCCTAATTAAGGCAATAATTGAAGGTTGTAAAATCTCTAACGGTGTTAACGCCAAATGTAGAGATTCTTCTAACTCAATGGTGGGGTCTACAACCAGACTCTTAAGCCAAATTCCTAAATAGCTTGCCAGTAAAGTTCCTAAATCAAAGGCTGGGTCTCCCCAAGAACAAGCTTCCCAGTCAATTAGTCGTACAAGACAATTGTCTAGTTGCTCCCACCTGGAATGAACCAAAATGTTGTTCAATTTCAGGTCGTTGTGAGTTAAGCAGCAAGGATTCCAGCTATATGCCAAATCTGCGATCGCAGATGACAAACTCTCGTACTGTTGATAGAGAACATAGAATTTAAGTGCATCCGTGGTAACAGTCCCAAAAATCTCTGGTCCAATTGAACCTACCCCTTGGGCTGGATTGTAAAACCCATAGCGAAACTCACCTTGAGGAGCAGTTGCCATAAAATCCCGATATTCTCGGCGGTTGTAGGTGGCACGATGCAGTCTTGCCAAAGTAGTGCCGATGGCAGAGGCAATTTCTTGTGGAAAAATATCATTGTTGTGGTAGAATATCCCAAGTTCTAGATATTCACTCAAGTAACTACGGACAAGAATCGAATTTGCTTCGTCAAAATGCACTACCAATGGCGCGATTGCTGAAGTATTACCTAGAACTGGAAACTGTTGTAGCAACTGGTGAAACAGCCACTCCTGAAACAATTCATGAGGCGCGCCGTCATTGTTGTTAACTTTACGTCCTTGTTTGAGGAGTAGTTGACGATTATCTGCTAAAGTCACTAGTAAATTGAAATTGTTCTGACTACTTCCTGGCAACTCAGATTTGTCTGATGGGCCATCTTCTGAGCTACACAGACCCGCGTCTTGCAGATACTGAATAACGTTATGAGAAGACAGTGATAATACCATGTATTATTTCCTACTTCATTAAATTACTTAAACTTATCGTGTCAAATTTGCTTGGTTTTAAGAGTTTTCAGTAGATAGGAACTAATGCAAGAAGAGAGATGTGAATAAGCTGTTAAGTACTTAATTTACACGTTGAGACCGCAGGGGAGCAGGGGAGAGGGTTTGAAGTTCTTACCCACAATTTAAATTGTGCAACTTGTATGCACAACAGCTTAACAATAAAGATTTCTACAATCTACTAATATCCCATATTTGGGAGAAAAACCTGCCAAAATGGCACCAAGTCCTTTGCAATTCCTTTAAAATTTGCTCCAAGATACTTTGACATCTTTACACTTTATCAGCATAGTTACTTAGATACATCTACAGTAAGTTTTGTGGTAGAGCCTTTTTTTGTGGCAAAGAATTATCCCCAGCAAAAAAACTGATTGGCGGCAGATGTTATTTGATGTTTAGTAGTCATCCTCAAAGCAGCGAAGAATTTCAGTAATCCTTTGCGGTACGAAGCACGAGATTCAACACTATTACTTTTATTTATCATCACGAAGCCAAAAAAACCGGAGTTTTTCGGCAATTAATAATTATTTTTTGATTTAATTTTCAGAATTGATGTCTGTAAAGCTTGTTATCACGTTATTTTCGTCACCTACAAATTGTAGATGACTATGGGCGATCGCAAACAAAGCCTACATGAGCGCATCTTATAGAACTATCTAAGTAATATAAATGTACTAATATAATTCAAAGCAGGGAAAGTCATGCCATACCAAAAAAACAGGAGGGTGGTTATTACTGAGAGACTAATGCTACCTTAAAGCCACAAATTGATTCACCATCACCGCCAATGCCAGTATACCCAAAATTGTCATTAATCCCGCAGGCATAAACTTGCGTGTTTTTATCAGTCTAAATGCAAAGAAAACTACTAAAACAGCAGTAACTAACACTGCTAAAATTGCACCCCAAGTTTGTCCTTGGAGTTGAAAGTAAGCGGCAAGTATTAGTAATAAACCGCTAATGCTACCGCTTAGGAGTGAAACTCTACTTGTAGCTTGAATGTAGCCAATAACGCCACCAGCAATCGCTAATATGCCGTAGGCAAAAGCAGCAACTATACCTAAATTCATTGTTAAAACCTATGTAGACTTTGACTTTACTGCCAGGGTCAGCAGACAATTTACCATAGCTATTTAGCTATACCACACAATTGATTAATGGATAATCAAGCGATGCCAATGGCAAGTACTTCCTCATATACAAAGGTTCAATATCTCCAGTGCCAAGCAGCCTCACTTTTACTGTACCAATCTGTTCTGCAAGGTGAAGTGGGGATAGCATTTCTGGAACTGTTGCAAACTATACGTTATGCTGAAGCCGATGCACGGGGTTGTCTCCAAGCCTACGGCAGTTATTTTCACGCTTTGGCTGCTAGAAATCAAAACTGGGAAGACTATTTAATTACTCAAATTCTCTTCTCTGAGAATCCTTTTACTAGGCTGGCGGGAGTGCAAGAATTTGAAGATTTGCCCCCAGCTTTAGTAACAGCAGTTCAGCATGATTTACAAGCATTGCAAAGTCTCTATGAGTGTAGCAGCGCTTCTTTGAGCGAGTGGGTACAAGGCGTAGCTCACATGCCGATTTCACCAGTAGTGTGGTATAAAGAGCAAGAATTGGTAGGAGTAGAGACAAAATTCACTACATATCTACAAGAGTTAGATAATTGGGGTAATGCTGTAGAAGAGTTAGCAGCTTATTATCGGCAATGTGGCTCTGGTTTATTTGCAGAATATCGCGCCTTACGCTGGCAATCTGGGGAGTTTATCGGTATTAGGTATTCTGACCCGGTTAAACTGAGTGCGCTTGTCGGTTACGAATCTCAAAAAGATGCTTTGCTGAAAAATACAGAGTTTTTATTATCAGGAGAGATGGCACTGCATGTATTACTTTACGGTAGTCGCGGTTCTGGCAAATCTTCTCTAGTAAAATCTTTGTTGAATGAATATAGCAATCGCAGCCTCCGCTTATTGGAAGTGGCAAAGTCAGATTTAAAAGACTTACCAGAAATTGTGGAACATTTACGGGGTGTGTCACAAAAATTTATTATCTTTGTCGATGACCTTTCATTTGAAGAAGATGATGATGCCTTTAAAGCCCTGAAGGTAGTTTTAGAAGGTAATTTAACGGCGCGCCCTCAAAATGTAGTGGTGTATGCTACTTCCAATCGTCGCCACCTGATTCGGGAGTTTTTTGTGGATAGACCTGCACCTAAGGATAACGAGGAAATCCATGCCTGGGATACGATGCAGGAGAAACTTTCGTTTAGCGATCGCTTTGGTTTAACCTTGACCTTTGAACCAGCCAATCAGAAAACTTATTTAAAAATTGTACAACATCTAGCCGCACAAGCTGAAATTAATATTACCCAAGAAGATTTGGAATTTCAGGCATTACAATGGGCAACTCGCCATAATGGTCGTTCTGGACGTACAGCACGACAGTTTGTTGATTTTTTAAAAGCAGATTTAACACTTTTTGCTACAAATAACAATACATCCAACACTTAGTATTAAGCAGTTTTCTATGTGTATTTTAATTACGAATTACAATTTACGAATTACAAATTAGTTATGAGAGCTACTTATTCAGATAGTTTAACTACGCTAAAAACCAGCAATATGCAATCAGTAACGATCAGCAATCGATTTATACTAGTGATAGTTGCCTTTAGTGTGAGTTTTGGTCTTAGCCTTGTCCCAAACTGGGATTTTAATAAAGCCTTTCTCACAGGTGTAATTACTGCCGTTACTATCCATACAACAGCATTATTCATAGACAAACGACGCAGAAATTATGAAATGTTTGTTTTAGGTTCTCTCCGCAAACGAATTAAAGATATGGAGGGATTAAAGGCTCGTGTTGTCAGAGAAATCAATCAAATTGAAGAACATCATAATTTATTATATGCTGAATCACAACAGCTGCAAAATCAAGTCATAGAAAGCCGTAGCCAAAGAGATAGTTTACATCGAGAATTAAGAACATTTGCAGGACAAAAAAAGCAATTAGAAACAGAAGTTAGTAACCTGCAAACTGAAATTAATAATTTGCAGAACAATCAAACTGAATTGAACAATGCTTTTTCTATCCTCACAGCAGAAAAGCGCCGTTTAGAGTCAAATTGTAATGTATTTCGTGCGGAAATCACCCAATTGCAAAGTCAAGTTTCCGAGCTACAACACGAGAAACAAGAAGTTGAAAGTAATTTAACTCTTTTAGGCAGACTCAAACCCCAATTAGAAGAAAAATTATACGAACTGCGAATTGCAATTCAAGAATTAGAAGTTGAGACAACCCAAAATAATCAATTGCTTGTATCAACGAAAACCGAAAGAGAAAATATCCAAGCTATCCTGAATTATTCAAAAACCCAACTAGCAGAACATAACGCCGAATTACAGCAATTACAAGCACAAGTTTCATTATTGCAAGAAGAACGAGACTCATTACAAAATCAAGTATGGGAATTACTCCAACAAGTAGAAACATTCAATCCAGAGCCTTTGTCTAATAATTCCCAAGAAGATGATATTGAGTTGTTTCCATTTTCCGAAATAATTGAATCTTCAGATGTTATTGACACTTCAGAAGTTGAGACATCAGAAAACATACCTGAAGAATGGACTAATTTTCTCGAAAACCTCCCAGGACATGAGTTACAAGTATTAAAAGCTATAGTTGAACAAGATAATCCCAATAGTACTATTAAAAAAATTGCCGAAGCAAACATCACTATGCCAAATTTATTAATCGATTCTATAAATGAACGAGCAAATGATACTATTGGTGAATTAATAATTGATTCAAATTCGGAAATTCCAGAAGTTTATCAGGAATATATGACCCATGTCAAAAAAATGATTGCAATGTATGAAGACCTCATGGCTAGACATGCTTCGTCAAATTAAATTATGATTGCCGTCGTCGGATTAGTAGTAAGGTGAATATCTTACCTACTGACTGCGTGCTTCTGCGTTTAGAATAAAGTGAAGTGTAATACATGGCAAAGCTCAAAATCTCGAAGAAAATCTCCACTGCTTTAATCAATTCTCTTGGTGCGGGGGTAGTACCAAGAGTGGGAGTTGAATATATCGCAGTAGGGCGAGAAAAAGAACTCAAAAGCCTATTACAAAATCTCGATGATATTGCAGAAGGTGTCGCAGCATTTCGCTTTATAATTGGTAACTACGGTTCAGGGAAAAGTTTTTTACTGCAACTAATTCGCAATCGAGCGATGGAGCAAGGTTTTGTAGTAGCTGATGCTGATTTATCTCCTGAACGTCGATTAGCTGGAAGCAATAATGAAGGTGTCGCCACCTATCGAGAATTAATGAGCCACCTAGCAACAAAAACTCGTCCTGATGGTGGTGCGTTAGTCTCAATTTTAGAAGGATGGATTAATAAAATTCAACAAGAAGTGGTTAAAGAAACTGAAATGCGTCCGAATGACGATGGTTTTGATGACCAAGTTGAATCGAAAATTAGGGAAGTAGTTCAGTATATTGAAGACTTAGTTCACGGTTTTGATTTTGGTAGCGTGATTATCGCTTATTGGCGTGGCTACCGATTGGATGATGATAATTTAAAAAATGCAGCGATGCGCTGGTTGCGGGGAGAATTTACTACTAAAGTTGAGGCGAAAGCAGCTTTAGGAGTGCGGGTAATTATTGATGATGATAGTTGGTATGATTACATCAAACTGTTTGCGAAGTTTGTCGCTGAGATTGGCTATAAAGGACTATTAATCTTAGTTGATGAAGCCGTACATTTATATCAAATATCTACCACCGTTACACGAGAAAAGAATTATAATCGACTCCTGGCAATGTTTAACGACACCATGCAATGTAAAGCAGAACATCTTGGCATTGTTGTTGGTGGAACAACTAAGTTTTTAGAAGACCCCAAACGGGGACTTTTTGCAGACCAAGCTTGGCAAAGACGTACAAAAGAAAGTCGTTTTGTTGCACAAGCTAATGTTCAGGAATATTTAGGGCCAGTGATTCGGCTAAATCCGTTGAGTGAAGCAGAAATCTTGACGCTTTTGCAACGTTTAGCTGAGATTCATGCACTCAATTTTACGTATGAACAGACTTTGACAAATCGTGAATTGAAGGAGTTTGTGCAAGAAATTATTAATCGCTTGGGTGCAGAAGCATTACTGACACCAGGGGAAATTGTGCGAGATTTTATGAGTGTGCTAAATATTCTTCACCAAAATCCAGGAATTGCGTTTGGTGAATTAATTCATGGCTCTAAATTTAAGCCTACTGCTATGGGTAAGGATGCAGATGTTGATGAAGATGGCGCAGCCGAATTTAGCTTGTGATTTAGGGGGAATATTTTTCCAAAATTCGATCTAATATCTATTAACAGGTCTAGATTAAAATTCTGGGTAATTAGTTTAGACAATTTACTACGCTGATTTAAAATAAGGGAAAAAAGTGTGTGAGTAAAAATGTCAGCTAAAGACTTATTCCATGAAGCAGTTAAGAAGGGTCTTCAGAAACAGCAGTGGATAATTACAGATGACCCATTAAGGATCGAGTTTAGCAAGCAGGATGAAGTTAGAATAGATTTAGGTGCAGAAAGACTCTTGGCGGCTGAAAAAGCAGGAGAAAAGATTGCGGTTGAAATTAAAAGTTTTTTGAGTGACTCAGCATTGCTTGATTTTCATCTGGCGTTGGGTCAATTTTTGAACTACCGTTTAGTTTTAGAAGCTAGTGAAAGAGAACGTATATTATACTTAGTAGTGCCAATTGCCGCTTATGAATCGTTTTTCCAACGTAATTTACCCCAAGCATCAGTGCGGCAATACCGAATAAAGTTGATTGTATACGATCCAGTGAATGAGGTAATAGTTAAATGGATAAACTAGCATTTTATCGTCAGTGTATTCAACAACTATTGACTGAATACGGCGATGTTAGACCGAGAAACGACGAAATTGAGACGCAAATACTTTTTGATACAGAACACGACCATTATCAAATTATTGATTTGGGATGGGACAAACATCACCGTATTTATAATTGCGTGATGCATTTGGATATTAAGAACGATAAAATTTGGATTCAACGTAACCAAACTGATAAGTTGATTGCTGATGAATTAGTAGCAATGGGTGTACTAAAACAAGATATTGTATTAGGCTTGCAGCCTGTCTATGCCAGAGAATACACAGGGTATGGTGTGGGGTAGGGCTAACCAAGTTTAATCGTATCCGACCACGGAGGCAATGCCTGCGACAAGCTAACTTTGGCGACTCATATCGTCATCTGTGTGATGCCATTTCAAAGACTAATGAGTAAACCTCTGACAAAAGTCGAAATCTCTCATCAAATTCATCTTTTTTCAGGATTGATTAAAATAGCTTTTGGTTGATTAGCATTAAATAGAGAAGCAGACAACAGAATAATCGGTTTGTTTGTTTGGTTTTCTCCATAATGAACCATGCCGGCAGATTCAACTAAAGAATCTCCCACTGTAAGCTGCATAGTTTTTCCTTTTTGAAGAATCAATCCTGTGCCGTTAGCTTTCGTTACTTTAGCTTCTCCTTCCACAACAGTATAAGTTAAAGTTCCCGCCTCTACTTGTTCAATCTGCATTCCCGGATGAATATGAGTAGGGAGTTTTGCTCTTGGTGCGATGGTATAGCGTACAAGCTCAAGAATCTGCTTTTGATCGCCAGTTGGATAACCACTTGCTAAAACTTCACGGGTAACAGATTGAGTGTAAGCATTGGGTGAGGAGGTTTCTTGGCTCTTAACAACTACACTGCCAAAAGCTAGGATAGCTAAGGGGAGAATCAGAGACAGTTTTCTCATATTAAGAGTTTTTTGTTTAAGCAATACTTTTAATTAAATCATTTTGTGTTGAGTTTGTCTAATAACCATAAGTAGTTTAACTCGATTTAGAAAACGAGCGATCACACTAACATGTAGACACACATCTGTTAAAGAGGTTTTCATCCAAAAGCAGTTTGACAAAGAGTTATACAATTAGTCTTTTAAATAAATCTTTTGTCGAGGCAAACCTTAACATATTATCATTAACGAAATATGCCAAAACTAGCATCGAATTAATTAAAGCAAGGCTGAAGCGGGCAAAAGAACATCACATACAAAACTATAGCCAGAAACAAAAGGAAGAGAAAAATGACTGAAGAAATTAGCGTACAAACAAGTAGCAGTAATGTGTTTGCAGATTTAGGTTTAGCGAACCCTGATGAACTACTTGTGAAAGCATAACTTGCACGTCAAATCAGTGAAATCATCGCTAAACAAGACATGAACCAAGCTGAAGCTGCCGCACTATTGAGAGTTGATCAACCCAAGATTTCTGCTTTAATAAGGGGAAAACTATCAGGCTTTTCAACAGAGCAACTGTTCCGATTTTTGAATGTTTTAGGTTGTGATGTGGAAATAGTGGTGAAGTTGAAATATGATAAGGATAGTGCAACAGTATTTAAACGTATCTCTAATTAATATATTCATTTAAGATATTTGAGAGGATACAACACTTCTTTACGCGATCGCACCAACAAAATCATTCACTAGCACTCTCTGGAAACAATCGATTCAAGTCTAATAATGCATCTTCAAATCCAGGAATCAGCACTGACTGATTAGATAGAGAAATCTGCTTGCTGAGATAGCTAAACTTACTTTGAGCATTTTGATATGGCTGGCTATGACGCTCAAGTTGACGAGCCGATAAATTCACAATCCAGTAATGATAAATTCCGGCTTCTGCATACAAAGACAGCTTGGTTGTTTGATCGTAATCTATGGTTTTATCCAAAATTTCAATTACTAACAAAATATCTTCGGGATACGGATGATGAGCAAGGTAATCTTCATCTCTTCCTCGTGCAATAACAACATCCGGCTCAGGCTCACTCTGATTAGGAAGGGTGATCGGATCTTGTCCACGGATGACTGCTCGTTCGCCTAATAGCCGATCCAATTGACGGCATAAAATAGAACTACAAACTGTATGAGGCATTCCCTTAGCTGTCATTTGAATCAGTTCTCCTCGAATTAATTCAATATGATCGCCCTCAGTCAGAAATCCAAGTTCAATCAATTGATGGTATTGGGCGATCGTAAATCGCTTAGGTGTTACAGCATTCATGAGACATCTTTCCAATAGTACTTGTCACTAGCAAAGATTAAACTTACTGCATTGTTTACCGCCGCAGGCTTTGCAATGCCTCAAATTGCTGCCAACAAAGGTACAATGCACGCGGTACATGAAAACATCCTTTCCATTTGCCACCTTTGAGGTTTAACAATACTTCTCCACGTCGATTGAGATAGCCAAACCACTCACCGTATTCTGAATCAGCAAAATGTGACCAGGCGTAATCGTGCATCTTTTGATACCATTCCCAACACACCTCACGCCCACTCAAGCGATAGCCCATCGCTAATGCAACCAAAGACTCTAGGTGAACCCACCACAGCTTTTGATCCCATTCCAATTGCTGCGGCGGATGACCATCTGCATCCATAAAGTAATACAGTCCGCCGTACTCGCTATCCCAAGCAAAATTTAGGATATTTAGCACCACATCAACGGCTTGGTTAATAGTTTTGATGTCGTTTTGGCGACGGGCAATGTCCATGATAAACCACATCGCTTCGATACCGTGACCGGGGTTAATTAAGCGTCCCTCAAAAGAATCTATGTGGGAACCGTCAGGGGCAACGTTTTCGGACATTAATCCCCGTTCTTGGTCGAGAAAATCGATCATTACTTCGCGGACTGTCTCAGCTAAAACATTCTCTAGTGTTTCCTTTGGTAGCAACCACTCCATTTCTAGAGTCAGGTTGGCTAAAATCATCGGTACAGCCAATGATTTCATTGGGCGTGTGCCGGGATAGTTTTTATTATATTTGCCCTTGGGGTTATCTTTGCGGCGCAATACGTTGTTGTAAGCTTGCATGGCTACATCCTTTGCCCATTCTTCGCCGCCAGCAAGTGCATATTGACTAAATGCCATCGCCGCAAAGCAATCAGAAAAGATGTTGTAAGGGTGAACCAATGGTTTCCCTTCACGGGTGAGGGCAAAGTACCAGTTACCATCGCTATCTCTGCCATGTTGGGCGAGAAAATTAGCGCCGTTGCTGGCAATTTTTAGCCAATTTTCGCGCTTTTCTAGCTGGTTGTAAAGCATCGAAAAAGTCCATACTTGGCGGTTTTGCAGCCAGATGAATTTGTCTGTATCATAAATTTTGCCTTCGCGATCGAGGCAGGTGAAATAGCCGCCTTGCTGCCAATCAAGAGAATATTTTTCCCAAAAGGGGAGTACGTCGTTGAGCAGGGCGTTTTTGTAAAGTTCAGCGTAGGCGTAGCCCAGAGCAGGCATCGCTTGAAAGTTCTTCTCCATAAATTTGCTCCTCTTTTATACCAAAACCAACAGCTTAACAGTTATCATATTTTGACTCGAACATGGAGCGTAGGCGTAGCCCGTCGTAGACATCGCGTCAGTCTTTTACAAGATTTAGTCAGCAGAAGCTATACTTCTATCTTGGATCTTGCACCATTCTCAATAACCGTAGGGTAGTTTTTTAAATATGAGGTTGTTATGAGTCAGATTGAACGAGTTGCGATCGTTGGAGGAAACCACGGTAATGAGTTAACAGGAGTACATTTAGTCAAAAAGTTTCAGCAATATCCTAATTTAATTAACAGGGCAAGTTTTGAAACTCTGGCATTACTTGGTAATCTCAAAGCTATTGAAGAAGGCAAACGATACATTGACAAGGATTTAAATCGTTGTTTCACTAATCAAGGCTTACAAAATTCCCAACTCTCAAGTTATGAAGATATGCGGGCAAAAGCAATTCAACAGATATTGCAACCGCCAAATCAGCCTTTTGTAGATGTAATTGTTGATTTGCACAGCACAACTGCCAATATGGGCTTAAGTCTGATTTTTTGTAATATGCATCCTTTCTTGCTGCGGTTAGGTGCTTATTTAAGTTCTATCAATCCTTTAGTGAAAATCTGTATTAATCAGGAATCCAAAGAAAATGGTTTTCTCCGTTCTTTGTGTGAATTGGGTTTTGTTATAGAAGTTGGGGCTGTGGCTCAGAATGTTTTAAACGCTGAATTATTTCAAGAAACAGAACAGCTTATTTATGCAGTTTTAGATTATTTTGAAGGGTGCAACCAGGGGAAAATTACGCAGACAAGCAACCACCTTACACTTTATAAATACATTCAGACTATCGATTATCCGAGAAGCGATGCCTACGGCGGGCTGCGCCTACGCGGAGAAATTCAAGCCATGATTCACCCCCAGCTTCAGTTTAGAGATTATGAACCTTTGCATCCAGGCGATCCAATGTTTCTGACTTTTGAAGGAAAAGATATTTTCTATGAGGGTGAGTCTACTGTTTATCCTATTTTTATTAATGAAGCAGCTTACTACGAGAAAGGAATTGCCATGTATTTAAGTCAAAAACAGGAAGAAATAGTTTAATTTGTTCGCCCTTCTAACCAAGACTGCAAATCAGCCAATGCAGTAAAATGGTTCTTCAGTAATGTAATTGACAGCAACAGCCATTGCAAGGCCATCATGATTCCAGTGTGCGTGCTTCACAGGAACAAAGAAATTGCTTCAGTTTCGACCAACATAATTCTATAGGAGATAAATCTGGAAAGTCGGAGGGCAAAAACTTGACTTTTGCACCGACGGACTCAATTGCAACCCTTACACGTTCGGCGTAATGAACTTTCAGGTTATCCATGACTACAATAGCCCCTTTCCACATACGCCATAATCACACGCTCACGCAAATCCTTTGAGTAAAATACTGACATTTATTTAAACAACGCTATCTCTTCAGTCTATCGGATTATGTGGTTCAATTACCTGAAAATTGCTGTAACTCTAACTTTTTAACATGGCATAGAGTCTAAACTCTAGAAGCAAGGGGCAGATGTGCAATTGCCATTGCACAGTTGAAACGTTTAAATCTTTGATTAAGCCAGTGTGTATATCTAGTACCCAGCCATGAACCATAGGTGCTTTTCGCTCATAAAGTACCTGACGCATGATGGAAGTTTGGTAAATATTTTTTACTTGCGCCACAACATTGATTTCTGCCAAGCGATTTAGACGTTCTTCTCTTGTTGGCAAAATATCAATTTCTTCTTGTTTCTGTAGATACAGTTCCCGAATTGGATTTACCCAGTTATCAAGAATTCCGATAGTTCTCCCTTCTAAAGCTGCCTTAATTCCTCCGCAATCGTAGTGACCACAAACGATAATGTGTTCCACTTTCAGGTGTAAAATTGCGTATTCTAAAATGGCTAAAAAGTTTATATCCGTTAGAGAGACTTGATTGGCAATATTACGATGTACAAATAACTCTCCTGGTTCTGTACGGGTAAACTTTGTTAATGCCAGACGACTATCAGAACACCCAATGTATAGAAAAGGTGGTGTTTGTCCACTAGATAATTCTTGAAAGTAAGTTGGATCTAAAGCTAGCTTTTCAGCAACCCAAGCCTGATTATTTCTGAGGAGTTCATCAATGCTGTTGTATTTCATCTTTCGTCAAATTCGAGAGAATCTCATCAATATTTTATTTTAACTGATCTACAGTTTTGTCTAAATCAAGATGAACTTTCTCAGAACTAAAATCTTATAAAGATGACAATTTTTTTCAATCAGGGGCAACAACTTTGCTACCGTTATGATGGTTGATTGACCAACGGTGATCGATACTTACAGAGGAAAACTCGCAAATTTCTTCTAGTCGCTTTTGCTGTACAGCAGCTTTACGGAGAGTAATAATTAGCTGATTAACCTGATGCCGTAAATCTGGGTTATCATTTACTGCTAACATAGTTTGTCTTTCTAAGAGTTGAAGTATAAGTTCGTAGTGAATAGGCGAAGGTAGAGGAATTTGCTCCATGAAGTTAAATTTTGATTTCATATTTGGGATTTTCTATTAGTCACAGTTTGTTTCTTTTTAATAAATTGTTACATAATAAATAACTAGTTGCTTATGGCTTTGATTTGATTAGCAATGAAGATTTGGCAAAGATATTGATGATATTTGATGGCAAAGTGCTGCGTATGTACGCATAGTTTGCCCAATTGTTCAACTATTATGTGCAGTTGCCCTGCGTCTTTTAGGGCAGGTGGGGTGTTTGTTTCAAAAATTACTCGGTAATATACGGGCGATCGCAGCGCCGGGATCTGGTTGTTTTACCAAAGATTCTCCAATCAGTACAGCAGATGCACCTGCTGTCAGCACCAAACTCAAATCTTCTGGGTTGTGTAGTCCTGACTCGCTGACAACAAGAATATTTTTCTCTTGCAATTGTCTACCCCTTGCAGCCAAAAGTTGGCAAGTAGTTTGCAGATCAACAGAGAAATCTTCCAAATTGCGATTATTTATTCCTACCAAGGAGACTCCATCTAAGGCTAACACACGGTCAAGTTCTGCCAAACTATGGACTTCAATCAAGGCTGCCATTTTCAGGTTATTAGCAATTTTCAGGAAATATTTCAAATCTTGATCGCTGAGGATAGCTGCAATCAACAAAATAGCATCTGCACCCTGAACTCGTGCCAAGTATATTTGGTAAGCATAAATCACAAACTCTTTACACAGTAGGGGCAAATCTACGGCAGCACGAATCTTGGCTAAGTTATCAAAGCTGCCTTGAAAGAACTTGGTATCTGTGAGTACAGAAAGACAACTAGCTTTGGCTTGCTGATAAGATTGGGCGATCGCTACTGGGTCAAAATCTGCTCGTAAAACGCCTTTACTGGGAGAAGCTTTTTTAACTTCGGCAATCAATGCTGGTTTTGTCTTACCTTGGCGCAAAGCAGCGACAAAATCACGGGTTGGTGGCGCAGTTAGTACTTGCTTCTGCAATTCTGGCAAAGGAACTTTTTCCCGCATCAGGTCATATTCTACTTCTTTTTGCCAGACAATCTCTTCCAAAATATTGTTTGGCGCTGAATCAGGCACGGCAGCTTGATAACGCAATATTGATACATCAATAGCTGGGTTAGGGGAACGACGACGGATTTGCATAATTGGGGAATGGGGAATGGGGAATGGGGAATGGGGAATGGGGAATGGGGAATGGTCAGTGGTCATTTGTCCTTGTTTATTGACAAAGGACAAATGACTAATGACTAAATGGCTCGTTTATAAGCTTCGTCTAGGACTTCGGAGAGTGTCGGGTGGGCGTGAACTAGATGTGCCAGACTTTGGACGGATTGATGGTTTGCGATCGCTGCTGACGCTTCATGAATTAAGTCTGAGGCGTGCAGTCCGAAAATGTGGACTCCTAAGACTTCTCCGGTGTCTTTGCGATATATCACCTTGGCAATACCGTCGGCTTCATTTTCTGCCAACGCTTTGGAATTTCCTTTGTAGTAACTCCGACTGGTGGCGATTTCAAACCCTTCGGCTTGTCCCAACTCCTTCGCTGCTGTTTCAGTTAAGCCTACATAACTGACTTCTGGGTGGGTAAAGGCTGCTGCGGGGATGCTGCGATAGTCTACTATTCTTTCCCTCCCAACTATATTTTCTACCGCGATGATGCCTTGAGCAGAAGCTGCATGTGCTAACATCATCTTCCCATTCGCGTCGCCAATTGCCCACAGATGCGGCACGACTTCACCTGCTGATAGCACTGCCATGCGATCGTCTACTGGGATAAAATTCCGCCGATCGAGTTCTACACCCACTGACTCTAAACCAAGATTTTTGGTCGCTGGGATGCGTCCTGTAGCCACCAAGCAAGCATCTACTTCGATGACATCTACATCTTCCTTGGTTTTGAAATCTGCTAACTCAATCACCACGGGTGAACCGGGAATGACTTTTTTGGCGTATATCCCGACTTTCGTTTCAATATCACGGGGAGTAATTAGCACCCGTTCGGCAAGTTTGGCAATATCGCGGTCAAATCCTGGCATTAACTGATCTAAGGCTTCAATCAAGGTGATTTCACAACCCAAAGCTGAGTAAATGTCAGAAAATTCCAAGCCGATGTAACCACTGCCAATAATCGCCACCCAGTCTGGTAGTGATTCTAACTTCACACCTTGGTCGCTGGTAAAGACAGTTTTGCCGTCTATTTCAATTCCTGGAGGTACAAAAGGAATTGAACCGGGCGAAAGGATGATGTCTTTGGCTGTGATGGTTTTTTCACCGCCGTCTCCGGTAATAGAAACTTTTTGTGCCCCAGCGATTTTTCCCCAACCCCTGATGATATCGACTCCTAGACGTTTGAGGCTGTTGGTTAAGTCGCCTTGAATTTTTGAGACGAGATTATTAGCATGATTAGCGATCGCTTGGCGATCGAATTCCACGCTACCAATTTGAATTCCCAGTGACTTGAGGTGGTGGGCATTGCGTAACTCCCGCACACGTCCAGATGCTGCCAGTAGCGCTTTAGAAGGAATACAGCCCCGATTAACACAGGTTCCTCCCATATCAGCAGCTTCAATAATTGCTGTTTTCAAACCACAACTTACGGCGTGTAAGGCTGCACCATGTCCGCCTACACCAGCGCCGATAATTACTAAATCGTAATCATATCCTTGACTCACGTTAGTTTCCCCGTGTGCTTCGCCTATTTATTCTCAACTTGACCGACAATCAGCGCAACCCTTTTAACAGTTATCAGTTATCAATTTTATCGCTGAACTCTAAATCCCTCACCTTACATTACCCTGACTGTTTACTGTTGACTGTTCACTGATTTCAGGTTTGGGTATTGCTAACTCAAATTATGATTCACTCACTTCTGGCGAAAATATGGATATTTTCATTATATGGGTTGGTTTTCCCAGAAAAGCGACAAGAAATTAAGTGAGTATTTGCAGGGTAATAAAGCTGATTTCAGTTCTGAGCTAGTTAATATAGCAAGGGACTGGGGACTGGGAACTGGGGACTGGGTGAAAAGTCTTTTGGTGTCTAATGTCCCCACCACCAAGGCTTGTGCTATAAATAGAAATTGCAGTCTCATCTAGACTCCCCAATTACCCCTTATCCCCTTCAGGGGCCGATCTTCGCAACTCTCCACAGCTTTTTCTTTACAGCGCGTTAGCGTAACACTAAGCTGGATTTAGGATTGATCCAGAAGATTTACGCAGGCGATCGCTCGATGTCTATTCCCCAAATTAGTGAATTTACTATCCGCCGTCATGCCAACGCCAAATCTTTCCAGCGGGGCGAGGCATATTATAACGCTGGTGCTGTTAATGCTGTTATCCAACGTGGTCATCTGCTTCAGGCAGATGTTGTCGGTACCGAAGCTAGACCTTATCATGTCAATTTGAATTTCGATAGCAGTGGGTTAACCTCAGTAAAATGCACCTGTGCCTACGACTATGAAGGGTGGTGCAAACACATTGTAGCGACGATGCTCGTTTGTGCGCGTAATTCAGAAAATATTGAGCAGCGCCCCACCGTTGAAGAACTACTAAATCGCCTGGATCATGTCGAAACTCAAAGGCTGCTGCAAGAGTTGGTAGCAGAATACCCCCCCCTAATTGAGGCGATTGACCGTCATGTAAGTTGGATGACGAATCCTGCTGACAACCAAACAACCATAAAATTCGTGCGCCGCAATACTCTTGATCCCGCCCCGTTTCGGCGGCAAGTACGGCAGATTCTCAAGGATACCGTGCGCTACTTTGAGGAGGGATACGAAGAAGACCCGATTGGCGAAGATTTGCTGAGTGTAGTGCAAACTGCGGTAAATTTTAGCGAACGGGGAGAAAGTGAAAATGCGATCGCTATTTTAGAAGCGATTACCTCTACCTGTGCCGAAAATTGGGATGATGTTGCCGAATACGGCGCTGAAAATGATGAAATTGTTGTGGAATTAAATAATGCTTGGTGTGAAGCAATTCTCATCGCCGAACTTACTCCAGAAGAAAAAGTTGATATTCAAATAAATTTAGAAGCTTGGCAGGATGAGTGGAATGCTGATTTTGGTCTAGTTATGGAGGCTTTACGCCAAGGTTGGGATTATCCGCCGCTGGTGCAAGTTCTCCAAGGTAACATTACTGAAAGGGGAGCTTGGGAAGAAGACGTACCAGATTATGCTGATGATTTGGCATTAATTCGCCTGAAAATTCTCGAACGTCAAGAACGTTATCAAGAATACCTGTATTTAGCAGAAGCGGAAGGGCAAACCCAGCAATATCTGACAATGTTGGGGCGTTTAGGCAGGGTGGAAGAAGCAATTGATGCTGCTCAAACCCAGATGAATTCAATGGAAGAAGCTTTTGCCCTAGCGAAAACACTCAGCGTTCAGGGGACATTACAGCAAGCATTAGATATAGCCCAGAGTGGATTAAATTTACCGGGTAATTGTCAGTACGAATTGGGAATTTGGACAAGTGATTTAGCTGTTGAGTTGGGTAATAGTGAAGCTGCTTTATTAGCAATCAAGGCAGCTTTTCAAATGAAGCCCTCCTTTGTGGACTACCAAAGGATGGCAGAATGGGCTGGGGAAAACTGGGAAAGTGTCAAAACAGACCTGCTGAGAATTGTCCGTACTTATAGTAGTTGGGGAACAGAATCAGCCAAGGTGGATATATTCTTGCATGAAGGGCTAATTGATGATGCAATTGCGATCGCTAGTGAACTAAGTTCTGATCGTTCAGAGTTAATTCACCGAGTTATGGATGCTGCTATCCCTCATAATCCTGGTTGGGTGATTGCCAATGCTCGTTGCCGTGCCGAAAAGATTATGGATGCAGGTAAAGCCGAATACTACTATTACGCAGTTGAATGGTTAAAAAAAGCGCGTAATGCCTACCTGGAATCTGGTAAGAAAGCTGACTGGTTAAGCTATCGGGAAAACTTGATCCAAACCCACGCTCGTAAACGTAAATTGATGGGAATGTTTAAGGAAAGCGGTATGGAGTGATATTATGTCCGGTCAAAGACTTATCATTTAGACCGCAGGGGGCAGTTCTTGCTGGGGGAAAGAGGCTTTTGGGATTTTTGCATAGATCCAGTTAAGAAAAATTGTAGGTTGGGTTAAGCAAAGTGCAACCCAACAAAGCCCCAGAAATGTTGGGTTTCGTTCCTCAAACGCCACTTGCTTCTCCCAAGGGGAGACGCTGCGCGTAGCTTGCTTCCTCGAAGGGGTACAAGCCGGGGAACTTACAGCAGTTTTCATTTGCATGAAGTACAAAGTTACGGGTTTGGAGGCAGAAGGCAGGAGGCAGGAGGGAAGAGGTAGAAACTCTTTATATCTGATAAATTAGTCCTGGATTTTGTACCTCACTTACTTGCAATCTGCTGTATCCAACGCAGTGGCTCCCCAACCTACACAGTTTAAAGTTTTTAGCGTTAACTGAACTGTATTGCGCAATAATCAGGTTTTCAGGCACATCTTGCGTAAGTCCTGGTTAAGTTGACACCAATGAACATGGCTGTGCCCCTACCCATGTACTCAGGCTGGAGAGTTTCACCGTCTCCAAGACGCAATGTGATGTCTACGACGGGCTATGCGATCGCAAAACTACATAATTCGGTAAAATTGGGTAAAGCAATTTTTGTGCTTGTTAAACAAAGGCATCAGCAAACCCATGCAACTGAAACTCAGTGCATCTCGACTTCCCTTCGCCCCCTTGTTGTTAATCGCCCCCTTTTTCCTATGGGGGACGGCAATGGTAGCCATGAAAGGAGTGATACCCCATACCACACCACTATTCATGGCAGGTGTGCGTCTGATACCAGCAGGGATGTTAATTCTGATTGCAGCAGCATTCATAGGTAAACCCCAGCCGAAGGGTTGGGCTGCATGGCTGTGGATTGGCTTATTTGCTCTAGTAGATGGGACGCTGTTTCAAGGCTTTTTGGCAGAGGGATTAGTCAGAACTAGTGCAGGCTTGGGGTCTGTGATGATTGACTCGCAACCCTTGGCTGTTGCCTTGCTGTCATTGTGGCTATTCCAAGAACACATCGGTTTATGGGGATGGCTGGGGCTAGGCTTGGGCATCACAGGCATTAGTTTAATTGGCTTACCTGATGAGTGGATTTTACATTTTCTCGACTCAGGCGCAAATATTACAATTGGCAACTGGCAAGATTTATTTGCTAGTGGCGAGTGGTTAATGCTGTTAGCAGCGCTATCAATGGCAGTGGGAACAGTATTGATTCGGTTTGTCTGCCGACATGCTGACCCTGTAAGCGCTACAGGATGGCACATGATTTTAGGCGGATTGCCACTATGGGGAATTTCTTCAGTTGTTGAATCCCAGCAGTGGGAGAATCTGGGAGGATCTGATTTCATGGCTTTGGGTTATGCTACCGTATTTGGCAGTGCGATCGCTTATGGATTATTCTTCTACTTTGCCTCTAGTGGCAGTCTCACAAGTCTCAGTTCTCTCACCTTCCTGACACCCGTCTTTGCGCTACTATTCGGCAATCTATTCCTCTCAGAAGTCCTCAGTCCGTTGCAGTGGGTAGGAGTATTTCTCACTTTAATCAGCATCTATCTCATTAACCAACGTGATACTTTAGCAGGACAAAACGACACAGTTACTGTCGGCGAACTAGCTAATATACAGCAACCAGTCTTAGAAGCATCTGCTAAAAAATTGAACCCCATAAGTCTAGCAGTTAGAGAATCTGAACCAGAAATATTACCCTAACTTGTTAAAATAATTCGTAATTAGTAATTAAGTAGAAAGATGAGGGAGAAATCAATTCAAAATTAAAAATTTAAAATTAAAGAACTTCTCCCTCCTGCCTCCTTTTTGCCAATGCTCCATGTCAATTCCCAATTCCCAATTAAAAATGACAGTTAACATTTGGTCGTCTAGAAGCTATTGTGGTATCGAAGACTTGAAAAGCACTTTCAGGCTGAAACTTGCAATATGAGGCTATGCCGTTTTTCAATTCTGATATTTACCTGTTTTTCTGGCGTGGGTTTTTACCCAAATCGCTCAAGCGCAGCCACACTTAACCTAGCACCTAAAATTTTAGAACTTGCACAAGCTAGTTCGACAGTTACTCCTAGTCCGGCTGTTTTGAGATATGGTAGTCGAAAATCAGATGTGCAGAGACTACAAACCCAATTAAAGCAGTTGGGATACTATAGTGGTGTGGTAGATGGACAGTACAACGCCAATACAGAAATCGCTGTAACTAAATTCCAGAAAGTAAAGGGTTTAAAATTGGATGGGATTGCTGGCCCGGCGACTCAGGAGAAACTGCAAGCAGCTTTGACAGCTAAAAAGCAGTTTGTCACCTCTCCAATAGTTACCTCTCCAAAAGTTACCTCTATTGCTCCGACTTCTGCAAATCCCAAACCATCCGAGAGAGGTTTTGTCTGGTGGTTAGTATTTGCCATTGGAGTTCTAGGATGTACTGGCGCACTTATTTATCTGTTGAGGTGGTTTCAGAAGGTAAAGCAAGTGCAAAAGTCCGAAATATCGGAGCCTAAAAGTTTGAGTGAAGCTAACAAAAACCTGATTACACCACCTTTACTGGAAACTGTCACCAGTTTACAAACAACTACACCACCACTTTCCCCACAATTACTGCTACCAGAAAAAACTTCCCGTCTTGCTAAACTCAATATCGTTGACGAATTAATTCAAGATTTACGCAGTTCTGACCCAACGAAGCGGCGTAAGGCTATTTGGGATTTGGGTCAGCAGGGAGATTCGCGGGCAATTCAGCATCTGGTTGACCTGATAATTGATGCTGATTCTCAAGAAAGTAGCTTAATTTTGGCAGCTTTGTCAGAAATTGGCATCCGCACACTCAAACCGATGAACCGTGCTTTAGCAATTTCAATTCAAGATGAAAGTCCACAAGTGCGGCAAAATGCCATCCGTGACCTGACGCGCGTTTATGACATGATGGGTCAAATGAGTCAGATGTTGCGCCATGCGCTAGAAGACCCAGATGCCGATGTGCAAGCAACAGCACGATATGCTTTAACTCAGATGAATCGAATACGTGGCTTGCCGGAACAACAGAATCTACAAGAAGATTCTGATAATGATTCACAACAATAGAGTAGGAGTCAACCCCTGCGGGGAATTCAAAATTCAAAATTCACGCATTGAAGCACGACCAGGATAAATCCGGGGGCTTGAATTAATGTTGCTTTGCATTTTTTTCTATAAATAAATTCACTTGCTCTGTATCCTTTTTTTCTTTGGTCATATCGTGTGCGGCTAAAGACTTAGCGCTCTTGCATCACTCTCATGAAAAAAAGCAATTTAGAGTATAATTAGGAAAAATTGCGAAATGACTCTAATATCCGTTGTCGCACTCGTTCTCTAACTACTGCTGACTCAGCAGATAACCCATCAAATAACATCTCATACATCAATGGTACGCCCAACTCTAACTCTTCTAAAAGTGTGCGCTGGTTAAATACATCTTGTGGTTTACCTTCGAGCATCAGTTGCCCTTTATCCATGACAAAAACCCAATCTGCCCAACGATAGACTAAATCTAAATCGTGGGTTGCCATTACTAAAGTTGTTCCATTTCGATGAATTTTTTTCAAAGTTGCTATCAAGTTTCGAGTCTGCTTGACATCTAAATAGGCAGTAGGTTCATCTAACACCAACAGTTCTGGTTGTAGTACCATCACATCAGCTATAGAAACTCGCTTTTTTTGCCCTAAACTCAGATGATGCACTGGTCTTTCTGCTAAAACAGTCAGTTCAAATTCAACTAATGCTTGCTCTACTCGGTCTTTAATTTCTGCTTCTGGTAAACCCAAATTACACAAGCCATAAGATATATCTTCTTCAACAGTAGAAGCTACTAACTGTTGTTCTGGGTCTTGAAATACTAAACCGATTTTCTGCCTTAATTTAGCAAGAGAATTTCGATGATAATTTAATGGTTCACCACACCAACGCACAATGCCAGAATCAGGTTTATATAGACCATTAGCTAATAAAAATAGTGTCGTTTTACCACAACCATTCTGACCAATTAATGCACATCTTTGACCTGATGGAATCTTCAATGTTAGACCATTTAAAGCTGATTGTTGTGCACCGGGATAGGTGTAATGTATCTGCTCAAATTCGAGTAAATATTCCTGCATTTCGCCAAAACTCTAATCCTATTAATCCTACACAGCCGAAAATGGCTTCGATGATATATCGCACTTGAGGACGATAGCGCCTGGGATGCCAAACTTGAAATTCACTTACAAAACCCCGTACTTCTAATCCGAGAGAGAACTGATTATATCGTTGTAAGGTTCGCTGTAATAGTTGTCCAATTAGTAGTGCTAAACTTTTCATTCCATTACGCCAAGTACAGTAGCCACCACGAGAATTTTGTGCTGTCCATAATTCACTGGCTGTGTTCAGCAGAATGAAAATAAACCGATACATTAGTAATAATAAATCGGTTAACAGGACTGGAAATCGCAAGTAACGCAGAGTTTGTAATATTTCCGTGAAAGGGACAGTTAACATGAGAAAATATAAGCAAGAAACAGAGGCTAATGCTCTAGTTAAAATTCCCAATGCTTGGGTACTGCCACTATGACTGATATAAATATAGAAGTGTCCGAGAGTTAGTCCATACCACGAATCTAATTTGACGTTTTGTAAATCAGGAATGGCAACTCCATTCACCATTAGAGCTGGTAAACTCGTCAAACAAAAAACTATGGTGAACATTAACAACCGAAAATAAACTCCAGCCGGAATTCTTGCATAAATAACTGTCCAAGTACTCATCCAAAGCGTTATCAAAATTTGCACTAGCGGATGGGTTGCAAGGGAAATAGCAAGAGTAGTAAATGCAAAAATCAGTTTATGTTCTGGTGGCAATCTTCGCAGCCGATTAGTGTAAGCTAAAGTGTCTATTTGCAGGCTCATTCTTCACGTTTTTGTTGTTGAGAACGTCCTTTATACAACCCAATTGCATAACCGACTACTCCCGCACCTAAAGCTGCTTGCGAAGCAAATAATAAGCTTTCTATTTCTTTGCTAGCGGGTTCAAAAAATGATTTAAACCAGGGTTTATATCCAGGTTGAATTTCAGTAATTGCTTTTTCTGCTTTGTCATCGGAACCGGCAAATTCGCCACCACGCACAAATATTAACGGTGCAACTGCTAAGGCTAATACAGCTACTACCAACAGCCAGTTACTCAACCCTTTTTTAGATTGATTCATTTCCTTGGGGTTCCCGTTTGATTAATTTTAGCAATTCCAATTCTTGAGGATTATAAGATTGCAGCCAGTTCCACACCAATACAGTTAGCAATCCTTCACTAATTGCTAAGGGGACTTGAGTGATAGCAAAAATTCCGGCGAACTTGGTAAATGAAGCAATAAACCCACCAACAGGTGCAGGAAAAGCTAGGGCGAGTTGGATAGAAGTGATAATGTAGGTGAGTAAATCTGCGATCGCAGCTGCTAGAAATATCGCAATTTTTTCTTTACCACCCAACTTGATTGTTAAATTATATATCCAATAAGCTGCAAATGGCCCAGCGATCGCCATCGAAAAAGCATTTGCACCCAGCGTCGTCAAGCCGCCATGCGCTAGTAACAAAGCTTGAAACAACAATACTAAGCTACCTAAAACCGACATAGTAAGGGGGCCAAACAGCACCGCACCTAACCCTGTCCCCGTAGGATGAGAACAGCTACCTGTGACAGAAGGAATTTTTAACGCTGACAACACGAAAGTGAAAGCACCAGCCAAGCCTAGTAGTAGTTTCAGCTGTGGGTTAGCTTGGGTAATGCGAGTCAGACTACGCAATCCTAGTAGAAAAAAAGGTAATGCCACAACCCACCAAAAAATTGCCCACTGCACTGGTAAAAAACCTTCCATAATGTGCATGGCATAAGCGGGTTTGGGTAAACCAACTACTAGATAAAAACTGATAACTCCCATCAGGGTTAGACTGACTAACGCCTGTTTTCTTTTCATAATCTGTACCTCGCAGATTTATGTAAACGAATTGATTCTAACCGGCGGGCATCCTGACTTACCTAATTTTGGTTTACAGTTGCGGGACAGCGCCGGATTTGCACCGAACTTTCCCCCTTGCGTCCGATGGCTGCTCTTCATCAGAACCGATTGCAGTAACTATATCACTATTACTAAATTTTGAGCCGCGATTTTTTACTAGTACAGCTGCCGCTCTTTAGCTACAAGTCATATTTTGGTTCAGCAACGCCGATAATGTTGTATCTAAGCAAAAATTATTAGAAGTTGCTACAATTACAAACGCAGACATGATTCAACTTAGCCAAGAACACTTGCAAACCATCCGCACCCATGCCGAAAGCACTTACCCAGATGAGTGCTGTGGTATAATTTTAGGCTATCTGGCTAATGAGGGCAAAACTGTGGTAGAAGTCATGCCAACAGAAAATGCTTGGAATACAGAAGCGGCGGCTGAGTTTCCAGGGGAAGGCATAACAGAAAGCAAAAGACGGCAATATACGATCGCACCCGAAGTTATGTTAAAAACACAAAGGGAAGCACGTGATCGCTCACTCAACATTATCGGCATTTTTCATTCTCATCCAGATCATCCTGCTATACCCTCAGAATGCGATCGCCTATACGCTTGGCAGGGATACTCGTATATAATAGTTTCCGTCCAAAACGGCAAAGCTGGAGAACTCAAAAGTTGGAGCCTTGATGATACTCATCAGTTTCAAGCAGAGGAAATTGAAAATATAAAATAACTGGCTTAGTTTAAAGACAGTCACTCATCGCGGTTTTCGCTGCTATCACAGATGAAAATTCGTCTTTCGATTCCTATTTCTATTAGGACTTACGCAAAACATAATGAAAGTAGCGGTAATTCATCAATTACCGCTAGGCAATAATCAGGTTTTCAGCCACATCTTGCGTAAGTCCTGTCTGTATAAGATCCAGTTTTTCGATAGGATTAATATTCCGCTTTCCCACATCATAACTGCTATGCTCAATCCCAATCTGGACGAAATCCAGTTGACTAAAGACGATTACGAACGCTACTCCCGACACCTGATTTTACCGGAAGTAGGACTAGAAGGACAGAAGCGCCTGAAAGCCGCTAGTGTAATGTGTATCGGTACAGGTGGATTAGGTTCACCACTACTTTTATATTTGGCGGCGGCGGGTGTTGGACGCATCGGGATTGTCGATTTTGATGTTGTCGATACTTCCAATCTGCAACGCCAAGTAATTCACGGGACATCCTGGGTGGGTAAACCCAAGATTGAATCGGCAAAAAACCGCATTCACGAGATTAACCCCTATTGTCAAGTTGATTTATACGAAACCCGCCTAACTTCCGAAAACGCCCTGGAGCTGATTCAACCTTACGATATCGTAGTGGATGGTACTGATAACTTCCCCACCAGATATCTAGTTAACGACGCCTGCGTATTGCTGAATAAGCCCAACGTCTACGGTTCAATTTTACGCTTTGAAGGGCAAGCTACTGTATTTAATTACGCAGGTGGCCCGAATTATCGTGACCTTTTCCCAGAACCACCACCACCAGGGATGGTTCCTTCTTGTGCAGAAGGTGGCGTACTAGGAATTTTGCCAGGAATTATTGGTTTAATCCAAGCAACCGAAACTGTTAAAATCATTCTGGGACAAGGCAACACTCTCAGCGGGCGATTGCTGCTATACAACGCCTTGGATATGAAATTTCGGGAGTTAAAGCTGCGTCCGAACCCGATTCGCCCAGTGATTGAAAAGCTGATAGACTACGAAGAATTCTGCGGGATTCCACAAGCTAAGGCAGAGGAGGCAAAACAGCAGATGGAAAGTCAAGAAATGACTGTTAAGGATTTGAAAGAGTTGTTGGATAGTGGTGCGAAGGATTTTGTACTGCTGGATGTCCGCAATCCCCATGAGTACGACATTGCTAAGATTCCGGGTTCAGTGTTGGTGCCCTTACCAGACATTGAAAATGGAAATGGCGTTGCTAAGGTGAAGGAAATATTAAACGGCCACCGCTTAATTGCTCATTGTAAGATGGGTGGGCGATCGGCAAAAGCTCTTGCCATTCTCAAGGATGCCGGGATTGTGGGGACGAATGTTAAAGGTGGAATTACCGCTTGGAGTCGAGAAATCGATCCTTCAGTTCCAGAGTATTAAAAACGCATAGGCGCTTCTCTACGAGACGCTACGCGAACGCCTTCCCGGAGGGTAGGAACGCAGAGGTTTAACGCAGAGGAACGCAAAGTTATTCTCTGCGTTCCTCTTGTGTACGAATTACGAATTACGAATTACGAATTAGCTATGGGTTTCACTTGACTCAATAAACTGTGCAGTTTTTCGCCTTCAATAACCTCTGTTTCTAAGAGTTGAGTAGCGATCGCTTCTAGCAAGTCTCGATTCTGTCTGAGAATCTCTAGGGCTTGTTCGTGGGCTGTTTCTACGATTTCCTTGACTTCGATATCAATGGCTTTGGATGTGTCTTCACTCACCGCCCGTCGGGGATTCGGCGCACCATTACCCAAAAATGCTGCTTGTTGTCCTTGTTGGTAAGCCAGTGGCCCTAAGACTTTGCTCATACCATAAGTTGTTACCATCCGTTCTGCCAAGTCAGTAGCTCGTTGCAAATCGTTGGAAGCACCTGTGGTAATACTGTTAAACACAACCTCTTCTGCGGAACGTCCACCTAACAAAGTTGCAATCTGACCCCGCAATTCTGCTTCATTCATCAAAAAGCGGTCTTCAGTTGGTAATTGCAGAGTGTAGCCCAAAGCAGCCATCCCACGAGGAATAATCGAAATCTTTTCTACACGACCGTTTCCTGTTGTCAGCGCCCCGACCATTGCGTGACCAACTTCATGGTAGGCAACAATCTTTTTCTCAGTGTCGTTCATCACGCGACTCTTCTTCTCTAAACCGGCAACTACCCGCTCAATTGCTTCGGCAAAGTCTTCTTGAGCAACCCTTTCACGCAGATTGCGCGCTGCCAATAATGCAGCTTCGTTTACCAAGTTTGCCAAATCTGCGCCAGCAAAACCAGGGGTACGAGTAGCGATCGCTTTTAAATCTACATCATCTCCTAATTTTACCTTTTGAGCGTGAATCTTGAGAATTGCTTCACGACCAGATAAATCGGGACGATCTACCAACACTTGGCGGTCAAAGCGACCTGGACGCAGCAATGCAGGGTCTAGGGTTTCGGGGCGGTTGGTCGCTGCTAGCACAATCACCGTTGCATCCCCAGCCGCAAACCCATCCATCTCGGTTAGTAATTGGTTGAGGGTTTGTTCTCGCTCATCGTTACCACCGTAGAAGCCGTTACTGCTACGAGACTTCCCGATCGCATCCAATTCATCAATGAATACAATACAGGGAGCTTGTTTTTTGGCCTGTTCAAACAAATCTCGGACTCTAGAAGAACCCACACCGACAAACAATTCTACAAACTCAGAACCAGAGATGCTGAAAAATGGAACTCCTGCTTCTCCTGCTACGGCTTTCGCTAAAAGTGTCTTACCAGTACCTGGAGGGCCAACTAACAACACACCTTTGGGAATTCTAGCGCCAATTTGCGTAAATCGTGCCGGAGTCTTGAGGAAATCTACAATTTCCACTAACTCAGTTTTTGCTTCTTCTACCCCAGCCACATCTGCAAAGGTGATTTTAGCAGATTCGCCTTCAACATAAACCTTAGCTTTGCTCTTACCAATGGAAAGCGCACCTTGAGGGCCACCGCCACCACCACGAGCGAGAAAGAACTGCCAAATACCAATAAAAATCAGTGGTGGAATCACCCAACTTAAGAGGGTTGTAAACCAAGTATTTTTGGGTGGCGGTGTAGCAGCAAACTCAACTCCCTTTTCTTCTAGGAGTTTGGGTAACTCTAAATCAAAGATTGGTGTAGTTGCAAACACCTGGCCCGGTTGGGAATTTTCTGTTTTTAGTTGGAAAAGAATCTGGTTTTGACCAACGGAAACGCGGCTGACTTCTCCTTCCTGTACTTGATGAATAAATAGACTATAGGGAACACCAGCAGGACTAGAAGCAAATAAACCGGGCAAAAATAAATTTAAGATCAGGAATAGCCCTGATACTGCCAGTAATATATTCGCAACGATCCGAAACCGAGGTGACTTAGGCTGTTCTTTAATTCCCATAGATGTTACCAATCCTTAAAATGAAAACTAACTTGAAAATTGTGTATGGGGCATTGGGCATTGGTTTTACCCAGCCTCCCCTGTTTCTCATTTTCCTTAACGCTTTGAGAAACTTGATTAAAGACTGGTCAAAATGCTGGTGTATTCGTCCAATCTAAGCAATGTCAACGATGGGCTGTGACGCTTGCGGACTCGCTCTAAGTAAACGTTCGCGCAGCATCTCCAAGAGTTGCCATGCCGTTGGCGTTCGCGTTAGCGTCTCTGAAAGATAAGAGAAAGCTTTACGCTTCGCTATCGCCCTTGGCGCTAGAGCCAAGGGAGAAGACTTGCTAACGGTGACACAAAGTTGTTCAGCTTGTCTTGATCGTCAAGGATACTAGGGCTTCTCATAATTTCTCCTGTCTAGCAATGTTTACAGCATTTTTTTACTTATTTATGTAACTAAACTTAACAATTTAATTAATCTTTGGGAACTAACGAGCAAATACGGTTTACCGTACTCAAAGAATATGCAGAGGTTGGGAGATGCAAATAGAAATCCCCCACAAAGAGTTATTCTGAAGCCTTGGTGGAGCTTTCGTTGCTCAACTCCTGAATTATTCTTCAATAATTTCACTTTGAACTTTGGAACTGCGTTCTCCATATATGCAGTTCCTCCATCCATTAATGTCCATCATTAGACCAGTGGGGGCGATCGCTAGATAATTTAATCACACCGTAAGAACGGCCAACCTGCCATAAAGTAGAATTTTCATAACTCGTTCGTGGCTGATTAATACTAACTGTAGTTCCACTAGCGTTTTTGATACTTAAGGTTCCTGACCAAGTAATTTCCCAATCAATTGCTAATCTTTGGGTATGACGAGAGGTAAGAACAGGTCGAAAAGCAATATTATAAACAGACACCATTTCTTTAGCAGCTTGGACAGAACCAGCATTGCTGTAATGTAGCCAATTAATATCTACATTAGGCATCGGTGGAACATCTTTGGCAGCAATTTCATTATTACTAATACGGAAAGCATAGTGCATTAAATAAGCTCGTTCTGAGGGGCGGAATACTGAAGATATACTGATATTAGCTCCAGCATTTTTTAATGCTTGCTCAAAAGCTTGTACTTTTTGACGGAAGGGAGAAGCTAAATCATCAATTAAGTCGCTGTCTGGGAAAAAATTAACCCAGGCTTTTCCACTCAGTCGTTGTCTTAATTTTTTAGCGTATTCAGTTATGTTGTTTAAAGCCAACTCCAAATCAATGCCAAGCTTGGTTTTTGTTGTCTCAGAAAGCTGTTGAGCTAATTCGGCTCGAAAATTGATGTCTCTTATTTTATAAGTTTCAGCTAGTCCTTTTGTACTGTTGGGGCCAAAGTCCCCATCAGCTATTAACGGCGGATTCAAACGACCGATCGCTGTTAAACTTTTTTGTAAGTCCTTAACCTCATTTTCTCCAAAGTTAAGATAAGCTAAGAATTTTTTTCCAGCATCGGTATAGATAGCAAAATAAATTGCAAAACCTTGCTCTATCGCTTTTTTATAAGTAGCAGTATCGACAATTCCCGTTACTGTTAAAGCGTTACTAGTCTGATAATCGCGAGTTGCTTGAGCTGTAATATTCCCAAAATCTCCATCAACGGCAGCAATCGCGAAGTCGAAATCTAAAAGAAATTTCTGCCAAGCAGTTACAATTAGCCCTTCGGATTTTTTCTGGAGAGTCGGAAGTTGCAAAGCTTGAAGTTTAAAGCTCATAGTTTTTCTTGAATGAAATAATTGTTTTCAGCTAATTTTTATGTCACTATTCGTTGTACAATTTCAGTTATGACCGCTGCCAAATTTGGGATCTCGTACTTCATTAGAGCAATTGGAGTCTAATAAACGCTCTTTTGCAAAACCCACTTTGGATTATAACATCCGCAGTTATGTTAGCTTTTCTCAAGCGATCGCTCATCGCCCTATATATAGACGCCTCTATCCTTTTGTCCTTTGTGTGATATCTTGCGGTCAGTCGCTACGCATAATACGTTAATTAAATTCATCCTATCAGGTGAGTCTAATGGGTGAGGTACAAGAAACACGAAGTATTGTACCTTGAGGCTAGAAATGATTGTTTAGCACCCCAATTCCTCGGCTCAAAAATTAGGAAATAGATAATGACTGTAAACCAAATTATTGGAGATTCAAAAAATAATCTTTTTGCAAACCTTGGTAAACATTTTCTTGCTTCGATGATGGGTTCAAGTACTAGCAAATACGATAAAATTATTAGCGATCGCAAATGTTCTCTTTTTGCTAATCTCCAAGGTAAAGTGTTAGAAATTGGCCCCGGAATAGGCACTAACTTACCCTACTATCCTAAAGATATCCATTGGATAGGAATTGAGCCAAATTCACAGACGCATTCTTCTCTGCAAAAACAAGCAGAAAAACTGGGTTTAAACATCGACCTCCGCATTGGTAATGCTGAATGGTTAGATGCCGAAGATAACAGCATAGATACTGTTATTAGTACATTGGTTTTATGCTCAGTGCCGAATATAGATTATACATTGCAGGCAATTTTAAGAGTACTTAAACCAGGTGGACGCTTCTTATTTATTGAACATGTTGCCGCACCTCAAGGAAGTTTATTGCGACAACTACAAAACACAATTAGTCCGATTGGGAAAGTGATAGGTAATGGTTGTCATCCAGATAGAGAAACTTGGATAGCATTAGGCAAAGCTGGTTTTAGTAGCATCAATTATGAGCGATTTGATGCACAATTGCCAATTGTTAGTCCTGATATTATCGGTGTAGCGACAAAGTGAAAGAACTTTTAGCGGTTGCTGAATATAGCAAGGGACTGGGAACTGGGAACTGGGTGAAAAGTCTTTTTGTGTCTAAGTTTTACTGTTGATGTCCTAATCAACAAGGCTTGTGCTATAAAAGTATGAATAAACCCTTGGCTAAAGCCGTGGGGTTTGTGAGGTTTTCCACCAGAGATTTTATGGATTCTCGCTCAGGAAAGTGTCAATATCATTTAGTTCTTGCTGATTGAGACGAAATTCTCCAGCACCAATGATTCCTTCCACCTGCTTGGAATTGCGTCCGCCAACAATCGCCGCAGTCACCGCCGGATTATTTAAAGTCCAAGCGATCGCAACTTCACCTGTTGAGCGATCGTGTTGTTGACCAATGTGCTGCAAAACCTCGACTAGCTTTAGGTTACGAGATAGACGTGGCTCCTGAAATTCACTATTATTTTTGCGCTAATCATTATCTGGGAAATTGGCAACCCGCTCAGGTGTCATCTTTCCTGTAAGCAAACCAGATTGCATCGGTGAATAAACAATCACACCTATGTTGTTTTCCTGACAAAAAGGCAAAATCTCCTTTTCGACATCGCGCTTAACCAGCGAATAAGGCGGTTGCAATGAAGTGACTGGTGCATAGACAGCTGCGGTATCAATCCAATTAACGCCGAGGTCAAGAGCGCAATTGATCGCTGCGATCGATTCCTGGTCATTTTGCTCTCCCCAGCCAAAAGCCCATCCACCTCCACCAATCGCCCAAGCACCAAAGCCGATTGGGGTAATGTTAAGCTCCGAATTGCCAAGCTGTTTGGTTTGCATATCTACCTTTTTCAAGAATTTTTGAGTCAATTGCTACTTTAAGCTGCAAATATTATCGCAACAGCTATCTAAGGTGTGAATTACTACTAGTGCAAACATGACAGCCAATCACTCTTGAATGTTGTGTTAATAGACACTACTTGTATACTAAACTTGGTCAAAGATAGTAACAGTTGTCAGGGTCAATCAAAATAGAAAAGTAATATGTCAGAAGATTTAAAAGGTAAAGTTGCGCTGATTACAGGTGCAAACAAAGGTATTGGGTATGAGATTGCCCGCCAACTAGGTTCTAGAGGTGCGACTGTTCTTATTGGTTCAAGAGATATAGGACGTGGTCAAGAAGCGGCGAATAAATTTCGTTTCAGCCAGATCGATGCTCGAACAATTCAACTTGATGTGAGCGACCAAAAAACAATCAACTCTGCGGCTAAACAAATCGAGAGCGAATTCGAAAAACTTGATATTCTTGTGAACAATGCTGGAATAATAAGTGATAGCGATCGCCTTCCACCTAGTCAAGTTGATATTGAAACACTGCGACATACTTATGAAACGAAATTCACGCATTCAAAATTGAAGGCCCCACGGATAAATCCGGGGGCTTGAATTAATGTTGCTTTGCATTTTTTCTTTTCGATAAATAAATTGACTTGCTCTGTATCCTTTTTTTCTTTGGTCATTACAAATTAATAAATTTACCGAATATTAACTTCTTGAAGATAATTTGCTCCTTGAAGATATTCAACTTTAGTAATTGAGTTTTTCGGGACGAAGAAATTTGTTCTTTTTGCAGAAGCTATTTTTTGATTGTCAATCAATATGCGTTGTTTTTGAGTATACTCATTCAATTTGACTTGAGCTTGAGCATAAACTAGAGTATCTTGGGGAATATTTCTGAGAAATTTTACAGCGCGATTGAAATCACCAATAGATGCTTTTTTATACGCTTTTTGTAAAAAGTAGGCTGCTCTAATCTGCCGCTTTCGATTGTATTCAGCTAACTTGTCTTGAACTAAAGCACCCGCATGACTTTCTTGAGGAATTTGACGCAGATATTGTAAGGCGGCAGAAAAATCTTTTTCAGCGGCTTTTTCGTAGGCTTTCGCTAATAAATCTTGCGTCTGTGCTTCAATGTTGACCGATGCTTGCTGAACTATTTTATCTGTTTTAGATTGCCAATATAAAATCTTTGGAACTTTCCTAGCAGCATGAAGAACATCTGACCATCTGCTCTCATTAAAAGCTAGTTGTGCTATTTCGTATTGCTGTGCAGCTACTTGCCATTGCTCTTGCCATTCTTCAATTGTAGCTTGTGCTTCTGGATAAACATTGCTGTAAGAGGGAATTGATTTAGCGAGTGCGATCGCTTCTTCCAAATCCCCTGCTTGATATTCTTTTGTTGCTTTATATAAAGTATCTGTTTCTGAATATGCAGGTGCAGTATTAACTAAAGAATATACACCAAATCCCATTACTAAAGAATTAGCTGCCAATCCTACTTTCATTCCCGTTAATAATGGGGATGATTTTCCAGACGCCGGATTTTTCGCTACTTCAAGGGTAAATTGAGAATTTTCCTCTAATGTTTCTGATGGCTGAGGTTCCCAGATTATTTGTTTGAGTACCCGCAACACTTCACCCGCAGACTGAAAGCGGTCTTGGTAATTGTAGCGGATCATTTGGCTGAGAACAGCAGCTAGATAATCGTTAACTGGCGTGTTTTGAGAACGCCAAAAAATTTCATTAGTAGAAGGATCGGTTTTTAATTGTAGTGGTTCTAGCCCCGTTAAAGCCTGAATGGCAATCATACCCAAAGCATAAATATCACTGTTGGGCTGTGTTTGACCAATAAATTGTTCTGGCGGTATGTATCCCAATGAAGTGACGGGAATTCTATAAATAGGCAATTCTGCACCTATGCCAAAATCGATCGACTGGATTGAGCCAAAGTCAATCATAACTAACTTGTTATCAACAGTACGTCTAATCAAGTTTTCCGGTTTGATATCGCAATGAATCACGCCTTGAGAGTGGACAAATTCTAGAATACCTAAAACATCGATCAAAAATTCTACAACTTCGCTTTCACTCCATAAACAGCCCCATTGTTGATTGATGGGCAATTCCGCAGTCAGCGCATGTCCTTCAATACACTCTTGTACTAAATAAAATCGCTCGTTTTCTTCAAAACAGGCGATGAATTCAGGAATTTGGTCATGGCTTCCCAGAAGCTTGAGGGTTTGGGTTTCTGTCAGAAACAGCAGCCTCAACATCTCCAAGTAGCCCGATTCGGAACTGCTAACTTTAATCTGCTTAATAACGCATCTGGGATTCTCTGGATAATCTACGTCTACAGCAATGTATGTTTGTCCAAACACCCCTGCACCGAGGCTTTGGACAACTTGGTAACGCCCTTGTAGTAATTTACCGATTATGTGGTAGGTCATGACCTGGTTACTCAGTAAGTCCTTTTATTTAGTTTTTCTGACATTCCCTGCTGTTTCCGGAATACTTTAGAAATAACTAGAATAAAGTTACTTGCTGTGAAACGCGAAGAGCGGCTTTAATTAAATCGGCTGCTTTTTCGCCGATCATAATTGTCGGCGCGTTCGTATGTCCCGTGATTAAAGTTGGCATAATTGAGGCATCGACGACACGCAACCCCTTAACCCCATGTACCCGTAGTTCGGGGTCTACAACCGCCATTGGATCAGTTCCCATTTTGCAGGTGCCGATAGGATGATACACAGTACTGCAAACTTCTCGGATGTATGCAACGAGTGCTTCATCGCTAGTCACATCTGCACCAGGCGCAACTTCTCTGCCTCGAAACTCATCAAAGCCACTAGTATGAAACAATTTGCGTACTAATTTAATCCCGTCAACTAGCTTTTGCACATCGGATTGACTTTGCAGATAGTTCAGCCGAATCATTGGTGTATCTTTGGGATCGGGCGATAGCGTTAGCGAAGCGGTAGCGAGTCTTCTCCCAAGGGGAGACGCCAAGGGCGAACGAGCGTCAGCGCTGCTGCCTTCGGCAGGACGCAGACTGATACTGCCAATGTTTTGGGGATGAGTCAAAACCATTATACCCGTGAAACCTAAACCAGAGTTGGGATAGCCAGGAGGTACCCTCAAAATGGGAGCGAAGATCAGCTCTAAATCTGGCGCAGCGTCTAGATGACCCTGACTATGCAAAAACAATCCAGTTTCAGCGATCCCATTACTGTGTAAATCCTGAGTCGCCTCGTATGGCACAGAAACGCAAATGTGGTCTTGGAGGTTTTGTCCGACACCTGGTAAATCAACAACGACCGGAATTCCCATTGCTTGCAGGTACTCTGCATCGCCAATGCCGGAAAGCATCAGCAGTTTGGGCGAATCGAACGCGCCAGCACTTAAAATCACCTCTTTGTTGACCCTGACCTGGTGCAGTATGTTCTCGTGCAGATATTCCACCCCAACAGTGCAAGTTCCCTCAAAAAGCAACCGAGTCACTAACGCTCCAGTTATTGTTGTCAAATTGGGACGCTTGAGAATTGGCACCAGAAATGCAGCAGCAGTACTGTGTCGTTTACCATCCTTGATAGTCACCTGAAAAGGCCCCGCACCTGACTGCTGCATTCCGTTGAAATCAGGATTTTCGTCATAACCCATTGTCACACATGCATCTACAAATCGTTGGGATATTGCAGATGGGGAAATGACATCGGTCACGCTCAACTCGCCATCTATACCGTGGTATTTGGAAATACCTCGTTGTTGGTTCTCAGATTTTTTGAAATAGGGCAATATCTCAAGGTACGACCAACCGGGATTTCCCAATTCCCTCCAGTGGTTATAATCGTGATAATTACCTCGAATATAAGTCATGAAATTAATCGAACTGCTGCCGCCCAAGACTTTGCCACGGGGACAAAAGATTTTGCGGTTATTCAGGTAGGGTTCTGGTTCAGAGAAATAGCCCCAGTCCACCTCGGAGCCTGGTAGGTTTGTACATTCCGACGGGATTTGAATCTCCGGTTTTGTATCCTCTTTGCCTGCTTCGAGTAACAACACAGTGGTTTCAGGTTCTTCTGTCATCCGGTTGGCGACAACGCAGCCTGCCGAACCTGCACCAATCACAATGTAGTCATATTGGTTTTTAATTACCATTCCCCTGAACCAAGAACGTTTTGCTGTGTAATATCATTTACCCAATACCACAATTACTCCTGACTTTCAAGAGCAGCTTTGAGAGCGTGTATTGCTCAACCTTTGATGTAACACCAATTCAAAGTCACGACGGCGATCGCACCTGAATTATCTGGTCATCACTGGGTATCTGGCGCGGCTTAGTTTGGGAATTGCCCTACCAACTCAGCCAGAATCTGTAATTTCTTACAAATCCGTTTACGGCTGCGACTGTTGGCGGCGGTGCAAGTAGCAGTTGCTATTAAACCAATTCGCAATTCGTAATTCGCAATTACGTTTTGTAACGGGGATTTAACCCCGACACAAAACCTGCTGTCTATAGAGACAGGGGACTTAAACCCCCAAACTTTGTTAAAGACTTAAGAGAAAAAAAAGGACTCAGAACCGTTGACGTTGCAAGTATTGTAGGGGTCGGCGAGTCAACGGTTCATCGCACTTTCTCAAGTCACTGGCACTACTGGGGTTAAAACCAGGTTACTGACATCATGAATAACTGCGAGTAGCAAAGATAATGAGTACCGCGCCATTGTTGAAGTTTATGAAAAACTTTTTATAAGAGCGGACAGAGATATTTTAAGATTAGTAAACAGGAATCGTTATTTTTACTCTTAAATTTGTACTTTACTAAAAACGTGAGGTTATGTTGCAGTTGGGTAATTTATGACACGCGGCGACTATCTTAATCCACCAATAGAAGAAGCGGTCTGTGAGTTCCGTTTCGCTCCTAGTACGGAATGGAATCTTACAGTGCCAGGTTTAGTCTATGAAAAAATAAGGGATTTTTATCCAGGTGAGCCGCGGCAACAGAATTTGATAGCAGCTGAAATCTTCGCTGGGAAAATGCCCGCAAATCCTGAAGTTACAACAAGGACTAGTCTTACCAAGCTGCTGTTCTCGTCTGTAGACACTAAAAGGTTAGTAGGCGTAGGGCCTGATTTACTTAGCGTCCATAGTCTTCGCCCTTATGAGGGGTGGGATGATTTTAAAAAAAGAATTGATCAGGCACTCGAAGCTTATTTAGAGGTGTCCAAGCCTGTTGGAGTGACACGTATTGCCCTCCGTTACATAAATCGAATAGTTATTCCATTTGTAGATGTGGTTCAACTAGAGGAGTATTTTACCTCATCTCCTCAGATACCAGATGGCATCCCAAGTAATATGTCAGGATTCGTGACTCGAATCGAGTCAATCTATGATGATATCCCAATCAGGCTAGTAATAGTTTTGACAGATGCTGAAGTTCGTGAGGGACAAGCTGATTTTATGCTTGATTTGGATATTTCCCAAGATTGGATAGAAAAGCCTCTATCTCTCGAAGAAGCACTTTCCAATTTGCATGAATTAAAACAGAGACAGAGACAAGTATTTGAAAACTTGATAACTGATAATACAAGGAGTCTGTTCGGTGTCAAATAAAGCTTACTATGCGAAAAATAGGCATTCCAATTCGGAACAAACACTACCTTCTCATGAATACAAAAAATTAGCTCCTTACGAGCTTCTCCTGAGAGAGAGTGGTGGTCAAATTGCACCAGTTTTTCAAGGAACGGGCGTTGGAATTTTTGAGAAAGGCAGCACTTCATCTGCGAGAGATTGGAAGTACCAATCTAAAATAGCTGGCTATTCACTTCAAAGGACTGAATCCGTCTTTTGCGATAGTGAGGTATTTCAACCTTCTAATCAAACATATTCACCGATCCAGCGATTACTAAAGAAATTCGATGAGAATAGTGAACACCGTCATCAAGAGCTTAAAGCGTATCTTGACACATTGCGACCTCAAGCAAATTCTACTGGCATAGACGGGTTTACAATATCAGTGCTTGATACCGCTTGGCAGACATGGGAAAAGCTAAAAGAATATTTCTTGTTAAAAGGATTGTGTTTAGAAGTACCAGATGCTTGCCCTGGTCAAAGCGATAATCTCATGTATGCTTGGTCAAAAGGCGAACATTATTTTGAGTGTGAAATTTTTAGCAACAAAGCGCTAGAATTCTTTTACCAGAACAGAAATACTAGTGAAGTATGGGGAGAAGACACGACGCTTGAACAAGAGTTCTCTGCCGCAGTTCTTGAGAAAGTTGCGCTTTTTGCTTGGTGATTTACCAAATATTTTTACACCAAAGCGCAACTTAACCCCACTTCCAAACAGTTGCCGTGTACTTCGTTTATCTAATGTGCCAAAGGACTATCGGGAAAAAGGAAACGTCCTAGCAATTCAGCTAGATGAAGTTAAAGCGTTCGAGCTTTCTTCCCTAGACAAGAAAACGCCTCCTCCTCACTTAAGCGTCTGGGACGAATCTTTAACAACAGCAGAACAAGCCTATAGCTTCTTGCAAGAAAATTCACCGTGCAAGCTAGTTATTTGCTTGAATGTTGCTGAAGTTCGCAACATTGAAGTTGTTGCTGAAAACAATAAATATTCAGGGCTATTGAATATTATCTGGGTGCATTTATTTCAGGAGTCTAACGGCAAGAAGATCCAGGATCGTCGTCCAGGTGCAAAGGGTCATTGCGGCATCACTGGATTAGATGAAGAATCTACTCCAGAGGGATTGACCAACAGGCAAGCAAAAAATTTCCGTAAGTCCTTGCGATTCCAACTGGCAGAACTCGCTTCAAAAAATCATAGTTTGTTGGACGAGTAGTAGCGTTTTATAGAACAGAACTTACTTTCGCCTTGAACTTGTCGTATTAATCGCCTCAATACCTGAATAATTTTCCATTATACGCGTGACCATCTGAAAAATTTTTTCATAAGCCAATTACATGCAGAGTGCGATCGCCTTCTTCTCCCCCACCGTAGAAGCAAGGAGCGATCGCTCACTGCTTGCTTTCCATAAGCGTAGTTTACCGCCGCAGGCATTGCCTATCCATCTACTATAAGGAAAGGTAGCAAATTCGCTCTCCTGTTTTACCCTCCAGCACATGGCAAATGTGAGGCGCTACAGTCGAGATTTTACAAAAGAATATTTCTGATCGCGCAGTCCGTAAGTTGCCATCACGCTGTATGCCCACTACCAAGCAGGTGAGTCCCCTTTGCTGTACTGCTACTCCAATTTTGGCTAATTTTAAGCGCTCGTTGATTATCTCAATGGTCAGTTTCACTGCACTAAATTTGATCTAAAATTGCTCTGTGATTTCAGGTAATTTCAGGTAATTTGGCACAGTAATATTACCGGAAATCGCAAAACAAGATTACGACTCCATACTTCAAAAGCCGCAATCTTTGCGGCTTTTGAAGTATGGGCAGTACCAGACTCGAACTGATGACATCCTGCTTGTAAGGCAGGCGCTCTACCAACTGAGCTAACCGCCCGTTTGACTAATCATTAACCAATATAGCAAAACATTTCGCATTGCGCTAGTAGTTTTAAGAAAATCTTTTTTTCTCTTATACTGACTCAGTATTCAGTTACTCAGGATTTAGGATGCCCTCTGGTCGGACGCACGATCGCATTACTATGTATGCTCTGCCGTTCGTGGCGGGCGTTACTTTCTGGCAGACTCGCAGTAGCAATGCGACTTTGTTGGTTGCAGGCGGGTTTCTCTTTGGCGGGCTGATGTTTGGCCCTGATTTGGATATTTACTCTGTGCAATTCCAACGCTGGGGTTTCTTACGCTGGATTTGGCTACCTTATCAAAAAAGTCTCCGCCATCGTTCTTTTTTATCCCACGGGCCGATTATCGGCACGATTTTGCGGATACTTTATCTGGGGTGTTTGCTTGCTATTTTGGCAATTTTCATTTTGGTAATTGCCCAAAGGTTGTGGAATCTGAGTTTTAGTTGGCAGGATTTGGGACAAACTGTGGGGCGATCGCTCGTGGATTACGATACTGAATATATCGCCCTGTTTTTAGGGTTGGAACTCGGTGCGATGAGTCATTCTCTGAGCGATTGGGGGGGATCGGCATACAAACGCGTGCAAAAACAGGGGGTTCGGGGGTTGCTTCCTAGTGGCAAAATTAAGAGGCGGAAAGTCAGGAGTGGCGGTCGTCGACCGAGAGTGAAGAAGTAATTTTTTTTAACGCAAAGGGACGCTAAGGGAAGCGCAGAGGTACGCAGAGGTATGGAAGATAAAAATGAGAGTTTGGCGGCGTTGCAGGAGTTGATTGAGGTGGTGGCGAAGTTGCGTGAGCCTGATGGTGGTTGTCCTTGGGATTTGGCTCAAACTCCCGAAACGCTGACACCTTATGTGATTGAGGAAGCTTATGAGGTGGTGGATGCGATTAAGAGTGGGGATAAGGATGCGATCGCAGAAGAGTTAGGCGATTTATTATTACAGGTGGTATTACAAGCCCAAATCGCTAGTGAATCTGGGCAATTTTCTCTCAAGGAAATCACTCAGGGGATTTCCCAAAAGTTGATTCGCCGCCATCCTCATGTGTTTGGTGATGTGTCCGTGGCAAGTGTGGATGAGGTGCGGCAAAATTGGGAACAAATCAAAGCTGCGGAAAAGGGCGAAGCATCTCCAGATACGCAAAAATTTAGTGCTAAACTCGCTCGTTATGGACGTACCCTTCCCCCACTGACGGCGGCGATGAAGATTTCTCAAAAGGCTGCGGCGATCGGGTTTGAATGGGAAAATATTCAGGGGGTCTGGGATAAGTTTCATGAGGAGTTGGGAGAGTTCCAGCAAGCTTTAGCTGAGGAAACACCCGAACGACAAGAAGCAGAATTAGGCGATTTACTATTTGCAGTTATTCAGCTAGCCCGTTGGCATAATCTCGATCCTAGCACCGCTTTGCAAGGCACAAATCAGCGCTTTGTGCAGCGATTAGAAAAAATGGAGGCGGTTGTTGACCGTCCTCTTTCTGATTACAGTTTGAATGAGTTAGAAACTCTCTGGCAACAGGCAAAAGCTCAACTTGCTCAACAGGGGAGTGGGGAGTAGGGAATGGGGAATAGGGAATGGGGATTGGGGACTGGGGACTGGGGAGGCTTAGAACTTAAAGCTTCAGGTTCAAAGGTGCAACTTTTAGGTTCAAAGGTGCAAGCTTCAGGTTCAAAAACTCAAGCTTCAGGCTCAAAGGCTCAAATTCCCCACTCCCCACTCCCCATTCCCCACTCCCAATTCCCTTCTTCAAGATTTTTCAGCACTGAACCACTTATCATATAGCGATTGATAAGTGCCATTTTCTTTAAGACTCAGCAGAGCCTGATTAATTGGTTTGCGGTAGCGACTGTTATTGGGCAGAATGATGCCGTAGCTTTCTTCACGCAAGATACTGCCAACAATCTCTACCTTCCCTTTGCCTTCATTGGCAGCATAAAAGAGGAGTACAGGCGCATCAAACACCACAGCATCAGCTTTTTTTGTTTGCAGAGCATTGTAAGCTTGCTCAATCTTGGGGACTTCTAGAATTGAAATCTTATGTTCTCGCAGGTATGCGGCGGCTGTGCTACCCCCAGTTGTAGCTATTATCTTGCCAGGTAAATCGTCTATGCTCCTGATATCACCCTGAAGTTGTTGCACTGTCAATGAGGTAGTCACGCTGGCTGTAAAGTAGGCGGCAAAAAGTACTCCGATGAACATCCAGATAATACCTACTAGGCGTCCCATTACTCCTTTGGGCATTTCATCAGCTTGGGTTGCTAATGTGGCTGCTGCCCACCAACAGGCTTTGAAAATGCCAGGAAAGTATGATTTGGGAATCATCCCATCTTTGTGATGACGCTCAGATAACCAAATAATGTGGGCTGCTACTACAATTAGTACTAGGGCAATGCCTATTACCTGCAAGAGACTAGTAGAGAAAAACAATTGCAAAAGATTTGGGAAGGCACTTTTGTTGCTGTCTGCGTTTCTCACCATAATTTGCAGCCCCCCAGCAAAAATGGGTAATGAAAAATCAAAATTCTGCTGGCGTTCGGCTGTAATCGAGATAGCTGCAATTCCCAAGTTGGCTTTGTTGTCTTTAATAGCAGAAAGCAGTTCCGGCACAGAGGAATATTCAATAAATTTAGACTCTACACCTATTTGGTTAGCGATGCTGCGCCAGAGGTCGATACTAAATCCCGATAGCTCACCTTTGTCTGGTATCACAAAAGGCGGTATAACTCGTGTAGCTACTAATAACGGTTGTTGGAGTTGTGGTTTTTGCGCTACTCCTGGGGACGCGATTAATAACAATGTCAGAATTCCACCTATTAATCCTATGCAGGTATACAGTGCTAAAGAAAGCTTGATTTTGTTTTTTGAGTCATATCTGCCAATCGGGCTGTTTTTCCCAGCCATAAGTTGGCGAAATCTAATAGCGATCGCATTTATCATCAGAATTTTCTTAAGCTTGTGTGCATAATCTATTTATCATGCCCACGTTGTATCAAATATCATGTTCGTTGTTAATCAGCAACTTGGTTGTGCCAATTTTGACTTATTAAAAAAAACGGAGGCAGTTACTAACTACCTCCTGACAAATTAAAGCTTGGATGGACTGAGAAATGCTTTGACAGCAGGCTAGAAACTCAGCTAGCTGCGGCTCAAAAACATAGCCAAGACCACTCCCAGCATAATCGATCCACCGCCAAGGATGAATGACCAGAAGCGATGGTAACTGTTGACAATGGTGCCATTTTTACTCTGGAGTTGAATTAGATCCATCCAAGGCGCAACACCTCGACGGAACCAACCCACAGCCCCAACTTGTTCGCCAATCAAGCTTTGGACTCGCTTCATCCCAAACAGAAAATTGCCGATAGGGCCAAAGCGTGAGGCGTAATGCAGATAAAGCATTCCGCTACGATCTTGAATTTTTAAATCGGAACCAAATTTATAACCAGCGTCACCACGACCAATTAGTTGACCTTCAAGTTTTGCCGATTGTCCACGCAACGGACTGGCATAAGCGTCTGACATCAGGGTGAGAATATCGGTTTCTGGTGCTTGTTTGTAATTGGGGAACATCACCAAGGCTTTGATGAGAATTCCAATCCCTAAGCCAATTAGTGGCGCACCCAATACTAAACCTGTATTTGGGGAACTTGACCACAGAATCACACCCATTACCAAGCCAACGAAGAAACCAATTGTTTCAGCGCCGTACAATACAACATCTAAAAAGAAGTTGCCGTAAAGCCTACTTTTATTCAGACTTTTACCTTCTCCAATAACTCGCCCCATATCAAACTCAGTCGGTAAACCCAATTGTTCAGCATAGTTGCTTAGTGCACGAACTCGTTTGCCTGTCAAGGGGTGAGTGGAATTTAACTCCATCCACCAGCCCCAAGGGTTAAACATATCCCACAGAAAGACGCGACCAACTTTTTGAGTATCGGATGCAATCCGGTAGGCGGTTCCTGTGGAAGCGGCGGCTTTATGGTCATAGATACCCAAGGCGCGAGTTCCTTCAATTAAACGGCTGGGTTCTTGTGTCCGCGAACCTTCTTCTAATATTCCATAAGCAATCTTTACTAAAGCGCGGGATAATCCATTGGGATTACCCGTACTTTCGGCTGCAAAGTGGTCAGCAAAGTATTCTCGTGTGCGAGAGAGGTACAGCAGTAGATAAGTACCGACGACATAAAACACGTAGGCAACCAAGGCAGCAGTTTGCATTGCATCTTTAATTTTGCTATCGCCACCGCCGCGCCCAAATCTTCTGGCTGTACTGTAAATCAAGTAACAAATTTGCACTAAGGTAGAAGCTACTGTCATCACTGCAAAATCCCAGTGGACGATGTGCCCCAGCTCGTGAGCGTAGACGGTAGCAATTTCATCGTCATCGAGGTATGTGAAAAGTCCCTGACTGACGACTAAGCGGGCGCTGTTCGGCAATGAGCCATAAGTAAAAGCCGTGGGGTTTTGGTCGTTAATAATTCCCAAACGAGGCGTTTTCAGCTTTTTCTGCTCACAGACTTGGCGAATAACTTTAGCTGTCTCTGGACTGAGGGTTTCAACTTCTGCCAACTCTACCCAGCGAGTTTGGTAAAGCCAGCCTTGAGTTAAGTCCATGATGAATGGAGATATGAAAAAGGCAGCGATATTAAAAACTAGGGTAATACCAATAGCGATCGCTAATCCTTGGAGTGGATTATCGCTACCCAAAATAAATACTAAGCTCAAACCTAAAGCCAACACCATGCCAAACAACAAGGTCATGGTGACACCAGAAGCTAACGCCAAACTACCACCCACTCCCCCCATCGCTAATTTCATCCCAGTTGTGGCGGCGCGACCAGCTTTTTGGCTAACGTTAGATGGTGTTTGGCAAAGGGATTGACTAGCTTGTTCTGCCCAACTGCGAGCTTGTGGGTTTTCACTCATCATTAGCTTTTGACACAGGGCCTTGGCTTTTTCAATTTCGCCTGTGGCTTGATAGGCTTTGATCAGCCACATCTGTGCTGAAAGATAATCTGAAGAATTGTGTTCAGCGCAATCGCGGCAGAATTGTTCGAGTAATTCCGCCGCTTCTTGATAACGTTTTTGGTTTAAGGCATTTAATGCAGATTGCAATGACATAGGATCTCCCTAGTGAAGGAGTGGTATTTGATCTATCAATACTCAATAGATTCAGCGATCGTCACTACAATTTCGGAAAAATTTAATTAATGACAGTATAAAATATTTACTTAAGTAAAAGACTAGAGAAACATACATAACTATGTCTCTCTAGCCTGGGGAACGCATAAATCATTTTTAAGATTTTCAAATAAAAACAGTAATAATACTTATAATATTTTTGACGCTGTAAACTTACTACTTCTTTGCCCATGTTTGATATTTAGAGAATAAATGTTTTGAACCCAGTCTTGCTTCACCCGATGAGAGTAATTATTGATTACCCAAATGGTTCACCCGATTGGAGGAAGACGAATGATGAACATAACCTGAGATTGATAAGATGAAGAAAAAGTAAAGATTTGTACTATGACTATTTTTGATATTGCTTCTCCCTTAATTACGATCGCAGGACAAACCCGCCAAGCTGCAAGTAAACTAGCAATTCTCTCCACTGAGGCCAAAAATCAAGCACTTGTTGCGATCGCTCAAGCTTTAGAATCAGCTAGAGATGAAATTTTACAAGCAAATGTTGCTGATTGTAAAGCTGCGACTGCTGAAGGAATTCCCCAACCACTTTATAAGCGCTTGCAGTTGGATGAACATAAATTAAGAGATGCGATCGCAGGGGTGCAAGATGTTGGTAAGCTAGCCGATCCAATTGGTAAAGTCCAGATTCACCGCGAACTTGACACTGGCTTAGTTCTAAAGCGCATCACTTGTCCTTTAGGTGTTTTGGGGATTATTTTTGAAGCCCGTCCAGAAGCAGCGATTCAAATTGTTTCCTTAGCAATCAAATCGGGAAATGGTGTAATCCTCAAATGTGGAAAGGAAGCAGTGCGTTCTTGTGAAGCGATAGTTAAGGCAATTAAACAGGGATTATCTCAAACTGCTGTTAACCCAGATGCGGTACACTTACTAACAACTAGAGAAGAAACTCTAGAACTTTTGAAATTAGATAAGTATGTAGATTTAATTATTCCTAGAGGTTCTAATTCCTTTGTCAGATTTGTACAAGAAAATACGCGCATTCCTGTACTAGGTCACGCCGACGGTATTTGTCATATTTATATAGATAAAACCGCCGATCTTTCTAAAGCAGTTCCGATTACTGTCGATGCAAAAGCGCAATATCCTGCTGTTTGTAATGCGATTGAAACTTTGCTAGTTCACCAATCAATTGCTAGAGAATTTTTACCGAAAGTTGCTGAGGCTTTGCAAGAACGCCATGTGGAATTAAGAGGTGATAAACACACCTTGGAAGTTTTACCTAACATCAAAACTGCAACAGAAATAGACTGGGAAACAGAATATAGCGATTTTATTTTGTCGATAAAGATTGTAGACTCTATAGAAGATGCGATCGCTCATATTAACGAATATGGTTCTCGTCATACCGATGCCATTATCTCTGAAAATTTAACATCTGTTGAAACTTTCTTTGGACTAGTAAATTCAGCAAATATATTTCACAATTGTTCTACCCGATTTTCTGATGGTTTCCGCTATGGTTTCGGCGCAGAAGTAGGAATTAGTACGCAACAAATGCCTCCCCGCGGCCCCGTTGGTTTAGAAGGATTAGTCACATACAAATATCAAATGACTGGCGATGGACATATTGTAGCTACTTACACCGGGGCGAATGCTAAAGCTTTTATTCATCAGGATTTGGTGTAAAAGATTCTCAAAATTATGGGCTTTAGTAACGCTAAAAATACACCGGATAAATCGGTGTATTTTTTATGTTAATAGTTTTTCTGAGTTGTCAAAGGTTTTAATTGGGCTATGCCATCGGTGATCATTTAAAAAAACCTCGTCAAAGGCTCCATTAGTGTATTGACTAATTACCTTGCTCCAAAAGGCTTGTGCACCTAAGTTAAAAGCAGTCTGCCGTACTTCCCAACTGCCAGTAAACTGGTCAAAAATGTGAGTAGCTACCTATTCACCAATGCCCTGACTTCGATATCTTCTGAGGATAAAGAACTCAGCAATAGACCTAGCATTGTTATCTCGATAAAGGTAAGTGTGCTGATTAATAAGTACAAACCCTGCCAGTTTATCATCAACTTTAACCAGAAATGGGTGTCGCTCAGGTTCTGTCCAATATTAATCAAGATATCGATAACCAAACAAGCCGTAGGTATCTACATCTTTAGCTTCTATTTCACTCAGGTCATACTGGTATAGTTCCATTAAATTACACAGCACTGACTTCTGTTGTTGAGTAGCTTTTACCACTTCGATTTTCATAAAGCATCTACTATACTGAAACTAAAACATAACGAGTACCAACGATTTAAACAATATCTCATATCCTAATTGGGAAGCATTGAAATCGATGTCAGATGACGACGTTGATTATTCTGAATATTCCCTTATTAAACAATGAGTTTTTTGAGAAGGCAATGTTGAGATTGCCAGAAACTCAAGCACAGAACTTAATTCAGATTGATCCAAAATGATAGCTTGGTTTCAATTCCAGGGTGTCGAACACAAAACATTCATCAATTCTGTCTTACGTCAACACATCAAATCTTTGAGACGAAGCAATCGCTTCAAGAATCTTGACTCGAAAGGGTTAGTTCGGGAGTTAACATTAACCTATCGGGCCAGTTACAAAAAAATAGATTTGGCATGAGTAACAAAATATCTAAGGTCGGTATTATTGGTGCGGGGAATGTGGGTGCAGATGTAGCAAATGCTTTAGTGCTACTCGGTAAATGTGTAACAGTCGTCCTTTTTGACCGAACTTTATCAAAAGCTGAGGGGCAAGCATGGGATATTGAAGACACCATTCCCCTACTTAAAGACATGGAGATTATAGCGTCAAATCAGTATGAAGATTTAGCGGATTCTGATATCATTGTTGTGACTGTTGGGGTGCAGCAAAAACAAGGACAAAGCCGATTAGATATATTGAGCGATAATGCAGAGATCGTGCGTTCAACAATAAAAGAATTGGATCGAGTTGCACCGAATTCAATCATACTTATTGTTAGCAATCCAGTGGATGTATTAACACGGATTGCGATAGCTAATTCCACAAGAGCAGAAAACCTAATTTTTGGTTCAGGAACCGTTCTTGATACAGCTAGACTGAGATATCAACTTGGTAAGCGACTGAACGTTAGTAAACAAGACGTTCGTGTTTATGTGATTGGAGAACATGGAGACAGTGAATTTGTTGTTTGGTCTAGTGCATTTATTGGGGTAATTGCATTAAGTGAATTTCCTATCCCACAAGGAGCAACGCTGGAAGAAATTCAGCAAGAGTACGCAGAGTTAACTCGTAAGCGAGGCTATAACATTTTTGAACGTAAAGGAAATACTAGCTATGGCATATCAATAGTAGTTTGTCAGTTAGTTGATACCATCCTGCGAAATGAAAAGCAGATATTTCCAGTATCAGCCAGAGCAGATTCTAAGTATGGAGTTGGTGGTGAAGTAGTTCTTGGACTTCCATGTATCATTAGCTCCCAAGGTATTGAGCGCCAACTGGTGTTACCAAGAAATGCTCATGAACAACGCTTATTAGAAGAGTCAGCCACCAAACTGAATGAAGCCTACAATTCTTTGGATAATTAAAATCAACTCAAATAGTCTGTTTAAAAACGTCTTTTTTTGAATGTTAAACTAACGCTTTCAGTAACGCCTGAAGTTTAAGTTGCACCTCTGCAAACTCTTTGTCAGGATCAGAGCCAGCCACGATACCAGCACCAGCATACAATCTCGCGCGATCGCCAGATTTAAAATTTATGTAACAGCAAAATCAGTATACTTTCTTATTTCGGTAGGTTGAAAGGCTAGAACGATACGATCTTTAGGAATGCCGACACTGACGAATTCGTTAGCAATACCATCTTCGGTACCATCTCTTTGAATCCAAATTTTATCTTTGATAATATCAATGTGGACAAGGCACCCATGTACCCGTTGTTTGTTTTCCCAGCCAAGTGTGAGTAGTAGGTAATGGTTTGCATTTTCATCAATAATTAGCTGTCTTTCTAGTTCTCCATGAGCATAGGGAAGTTGCGCATATTCGGTTAATATTTTTTCAATTATTTTGCGATAATTATCTAAGGTATCCATTTTAGAATCACCTCTAGTTCTGAATCGAAGACGAGTAAACAAAGACGCTGATTTTCTATCAATATCTTACCAATTGGTTCTTGGAACAATTCTGAGTATGTTTGTTGACGAATAACAAGATACAAGCGGCGGTCTGGTTCTAAGCGACTGAGAATATCGTAGTATAAAATATGTTGTCCCAGAGCCTTTTCTAAATCGGTTACTGGAGAAGCACTGATAAAGCTTTTAACTTCTACTGCTATTTTATGTCCGCTTTTCTCTGCTGCTATTAGCTTTGAGCACCTAAATCAATATATAAATCTCTTGTACCCCATCTTAAGATAAATGGATCATTGGTAATATGCCAACTCTCTTTTTCAAGGGCGTTTCTAACAGAATTGTGGTAAATATCTTTAGCTGGCATACAAGATTAGTAATTAACTTTAAACTAACGCTTTCAATAACGCCTGAAGTTTAAGCTGCACCTCTGCAAACTCCTTGTCAGGATCAGAGCCAGCCACGATACCAGCACCAGCATACAATCTCGCGCGATCGCCATCAATTAATGCTGAACGAATTCCCACAATAAACTCACAGTTCCCTTGAGAATCTATCCAACCTAAAGGTGCAGCATATAAACCCCTTTCAAAGTTTTCATAACGACGAATTTCAGCACAAGCTACATCTTGTGCTGCACCCGCAACGGCTGGCGTAGGATGCAATTGTCCAACAATCTTTAATGGGTGTATGTCAGCAGGAACCATAGCACTGATTGGTGTCCATAAATGCTGGATATTCGATAATTGTCGCAGCCGTGGTGCTAATATTTGCGGTAATAAACCTAACTGGGATAGGCGTTGTGTAATGAAATCAAGCACTAGGGAATGTTCGTGCTTTTCTTTTTCACTATTTAGTAAGCGATTGGCATTAGTTGCATCTTCAGCAGGGGTTTTACCTCGTGGTGCAGAACCAGCTAAAGCATCAGTGATTAACTGTTGATTATTAATACTAATTAATCTTTCTGGACTTGCACCAATAAAATTTTGCCCTTTGCCATTACTTGTACAAAAAATATAACAATTAGGATGGTTTTGTCTAAGATTATTTAATGATTTAACTAAGTCAAAGTAGTTGCTTGACTTGACATCTAATATATCTGCTAAGACAATTTTGCTTAAATGGCTAGACCGAATTTTTTCTAAAGCAGATACTACTGAACGTTTAAATTGTGTAGCATTCGTTACAGATTTTTTATAGAAATTTCTTCGGAAGTAATCAATATTAGCAGAGTAATATTCTAAAGATTGGATAAATTCAATTTTGTTTTGGATATTTTCCAACAATTTTTCAATATTTACATTTGCATTGATAATTATATTTGTTACTAATATGCAACGCTGATTTTTTACGGCTACTTGCCAACATGGAAGAAAAATGGTAGCAGATGGAAATGGATAATCTACTTGGGCATTTTTATCAAAAAAGCTGAAATAACAAAAAAAGTGAGGCCCAGAAAAAGGTTGGTTTGCGTTACCAAAATTAATTATATTTTTTAGACAAGATTTGATAAAATATTCTGCTTGACTAAAACGGTCTGAGCCATCAATCTGCAATTTTGCTACAGCATCAATTGCTGCGATCGCTTCTCCTTTACCTCTGTCCTCAAAGTAAAAATTTATTTCATTTGCTTGTGTAAGTTTATCCAATACAAGTAAAGGGTCAACTAAATCAATTTCTTGGGAGATACTGACAATTTGTTTGCAATCATTTTTGACGCACTTTTCTTGCACTGCTACCAGAAATTGATATAAATCTTTGTGCTCTACAAAGAAGTTGCTACGACATGGTAAAACTGTCATGGATTTAACGATAGTAAATTTTTTTTAAGTTAACTTCCTAAAGTGTAATTAATCGTGGTCGTATTTTTACAGGTAATATATTAAGTTGCCATTTCACCAGCGTAGGGTTTGCCTTATTTGTGGTGTTCTCAGACTATGATAAGACAGTTTAAGCCTGAGACTGCAACGTGAGGGTGAGTGTTAATAACACAAAGTTAACAAGCCATAGTAAAAGTGACAGTTGTTTGTATATCATCCATATCTAACGTCTCTTGAAATCATAAAATCTCAAGTGTGAGTAATATTCCGGTAATTTAATTAATCACAACTGATGACTACCAAGCAAATTTTATATCCCAACACCAAGTTATGGATGGCAGCGATTAAACCGCCAATGTATAGCGTTGCCATTATGCCCATTTGGGTAGGAACAGCAGTAGCATTTGCCGAAACTAAAATTTTCAATGGTGTAGTCTTTTCTACTTTTGTAGCTGCGGCAATCTTAATTATTGCCTGGGAAAATATCAGTAATGATGTGTTTGATTCCGAAACAGGTATCGATCAAAATAAGCACCATTCTCTGGTGAACTTAACAGGCAATAAAGCATTAATATTTTGGATAGGAAATTTGTGTTTAGGTTTGGGGTTGCTGGGCATACTAGCGATCGCCTTTTGGCAACATGACCTAACTGTTATCGGTATAATTTTACTGTGCTGCGGTTTAGGCTATACGTACCAAGGGCCTCCCTTTCGCTTAGGATATCAGGGTTTAGGCGAGATTATTTGCTTTTTTGCTTTTGGCCCATTAGCAGTGGAGGCAGCATATTACAGCCAAACCCAAACTTGGTCAATGACAAGTTTAGCAGCCTCAGTGATTGTTGGGATTGCCACAACCTTAATTTTGTTTTGCTCGCACTTTCACCAAGTTAAGGATGACATAGCCGCAGGCAAGCGATCGCCTATCGTCCGTCTCGGAACAGCAAAAGGTGCTCAACTTTTAGTTTTGTTTACTGGTAGCATTTATCCCCTCACCTTGCTGTTTGTGCTATTGGGGATTTTTCCAGTTTGGACGTTACTAAGTTGGGTAAGTTTACCCTTTGCCTTCAAATTATGCCGCCACGTCCAAGAAAATCACAATCAGCCTGACAAAGTTAGTAACTGTAAATTCATCGCTGTAGCCGTGCATTTCTGGGCTTGCTTGCTGTTGGGATTGGGATTTATGCTTTAGTTGGGCATTCAGCATGGAGCATTGGAGTAGAGGGAGAATGACAAATGACTAATGACTAATGACTACAGATTTGAATTTCGTCCTTATCAGCGAAGATTTTTGCGATCGCTTACCACTAATCATGGTAAGTGGGATATTCGTGAAGGTATTATCCTCCGTCTTACCGATGAATCAGGTAAAGTCGGCTGGGGAGAAATCGCCCCTATTAGCTGGTTCGGTTCTGAAACCCTAGAACAAGCCTTAGATTTTTGTTGTCAACTCTCAGGAGAAATCACAGAAGAAACGATTTTTTCCATTTCAGATGAGTTACCTGCTTGTCAATTTGGCTTTGAGTCAGCGTGGGAGATGGGGAGTGAGGGAGGTGGGGGAGATGAGGGAGATGAGGGAGATGAGGGAGATAATTTTATAACTCCTAACTCTTGTACAGACGCGATTAATCGCGTCTCTACTCCTAACTCTTCACTCCTCTACAGCGGCTTATTACCAGCGGGGAAAGCGGCTTTGAATCAATGGGAAACCTTATGGCAAAAGGGATATCGCACGTTTAAGTGGAAAATTGGTGTGGATGCGATCGCTGATGAACTAGAAATTTTTGAGTCACTGATACACACCTTACCAGCCTTTACCAAACTGCGATTAGACGCTAACGGTGGACTCACCTATGAAGAAGCTAACTTATGGCTGTGGACTTGCGACAATCTCAAGACAAATCCAGAACTAGCCCTAGAAATTGAATTTATCGAACAACCGCTACCTGTTGAACAATTTCAGCAGATGTTGAAATTGAGTACAAGTTATGAAACTGCGATCGCTTTAGATGAATCTGTTGCCACACTTGGGCAACTTGCTGCTTGTCATCAACAAGGTTGGCGAGGGATTTTTGTCATCAAGCCTGGGATAGTGGGATCACCATCTCGTCTGAGAAAGTTTTGCCATCAGTATCAAATTGATGCTGTATTTTCGTCAGTATTTGAAACTGCGATCGCTAGACTTGCAGCACTCAAACTAGCAGCCGAATTATCCCAAAACAACAGAGCAATTGGTTTTGGTATCGACCATTTTTTTGAATAAAAAGAAACGTGGTTTCAAACTTTATGGAACGACCTTTAGACTGTCTTAATAACCTGGATCGGGATAATTGGCTTATCGGTTATAACAACCGTCAATTTAATCAAATAGCTCAAGAATTATATTTAGAACTAACACAACTATCAGCGTGTGGAACATCACCAAAAATTATCTTAGCCGAACGCGAACCATTACGATTTTTAGCAAGTTTTATTGCCGCTTGTGCAGCGAATTGTCCAGTTTTTCTTTGTAACCCCGATTGGGGAACACAAGAATGGCAACAAGTCTTTGATTTAGTAAAACCAGATATTATTTGGGGAATAGGGAGTGAAGATTGGGAAGAAAAGACTACCCTTTCTCCCTCATCCTCCTCATCTCCCTCATCTCCCCACTCCCCACTCATAATGATTCCCACTGGTGGTTCATCGGGACAGATTAAATTTGCCATCCACACTTGGGAAACTCTCATAGCATCGGTACAAGGATTTACAGAATACTTTCAACTAAAACAAGTCAATTCTTTTTGCATATTGCCGCTATATCACGTTAGTGGTTTAATGCAATTTATGCGCTCTTTCACCACTGGAGGTAAACTAGCTATTATACCATTCAAAGGAGTAGAAGCAGGTCAAACATTAAATATTAAACAGTCAGAATTTTTCATATCTTTAGTACCAACACAGTTACAACGCCTCCTAGAAAATCTAGAATTAACTGAATGGCTAACCCAATTTAATACTGTACTTTTAGGAGGTGCGCCAGCATGGAATGAATTACTAGAAAAAGCCAGATTTCATCGCATCCGGTTAGCACCTACCTATGGCATGACAGAAACCGCCTCTCAAATTGCTACCCTCAAACCTGATGATTTTCTCGGCGGTAAAATTAGCAGTGGTCAAATTCTTCCCCATGCAAAAGTAACTATTCGCAATCAGCAAGGCGAGATTTTAAATTCCACTCAAATAGGAAATATTACTATTCAGGCTCAATCTTTAGCCCGTGGTTACTATCCGATACCCAGAGAAAATCAAGCTGATTTCCAAGTAGACGATTTAGGTTTTTTAGATGCTCAAGGTCATTTAAATATTGTCGGACGTAACAGCGATAAAATAATTACAGGTGGAGAAAATATTTATCCAACAGAGATTGAATCAGCTATACAAGCAACTGAAATGGTTGCTGATATTTGTGTCATCGGCATCCCAGATAAACAGTGGGGACAAGCATTAACAGCAATTTATATTCCCAAACAATCAGATACCTCTGCCTTAAAAATCCAAACTCTACTTAAAGACAAACTCAGCAAATTTAAAATCCCTAAATATTGGATTCCGCAGCAAAACTTACCCCGTAACTCACAAGGAAAAATTAACCGCCAACAGCTACAGCAAATAGCCACAGAATTCCTGCAAAACCCCATCACATAATCTCTCTCGACCTTCTTCTCTCTGCGTCGCGCCAGTTGCTTCAAGTCGGGGAACCCGCCCAACGCACTGGCTTCTCTGCGTCTCTGCGGTTCGTTTCCAACCACTGAATAATCTCATCAGGTAATTCCTGCTTACTTCTACTATTTGCATCAATACAAACATGCCTAGTAATAGCCTTAGCAACTATCACCTCAGCTACTGTAATTTCGTAACTAATTTCAAACTTCTCAACACCTATTTTTTGAGGAATTAAGCTAATCAGCAACTTATCCCCGACAAACATAGGGCGCAAAAAATCCACACTAGCATGAACAATAGGAAACCCCACAGATGGATTAGTAAAAAAATCTTTGAGATTAATACTTGATGCTTCTAAAGATTCTTCGTAAGCCTCATGGCAAATGCCCAAAACGTTAGCAAAATAAACTACCCCAGCAGCATCAGTATCTTGAAAGCGAACCGTGCGGTTATAAGTAAAAGGCATTTTTGACAATTGAATATTAAAAAACAGCAGGTTTATTCCCTGCTTTACAAACTAATTTTATTGCAACTAAGTAAATCGGTGATAAAAATTCAATTACCCCAGTTCTGAGTTTGTATCAATTTGTTTAGCCTCATCCAATGCTTTGGGGCTAAGAAAGAGCGGTTGCTTTTACATTGACTCCAACGGCGGAACCTCGAAGTCATTAAACGAGCAAACATTGTAAGACGAAGCGGCTATTGCCTTTACCAGCTTACCGTCGAGAGTTAGCAAAGTAGCATTAACCTGCTGTGAAAGTGCAACATAAGAGCCATCGTAGGCGGAGATTCCATAATTTAATGCGATCGTAACTGCATCCGCCATCAAATCAGCTGTGGAGACAACACGCAACGGAAAAGCTTTGAGGGTGGCTAAATCTGTCTGAACCTCAGCAGCAGTGTACATCTTTGCACGGACGTACTTCAATAAGGCGTTAGCACACTCAATGTAAAAGAGGTCTGGAACAAATATTTCCGTCTGTGGATTGGCAAAATGGTCAAAAAGCTGATTAACTTTGGCAGTTAGTGGATCAGCGATAAAATACTTGATACACACACTGGTATCTAACACGCATCTTAAAGGGGTAGTCATCTGTCGCGGTCTTCTCGAATAATTTCAGTACTATCAGGTAATCCGAAGTCTGCTGGATTCACACGGCGACGCTGACGACTTTCTTCTAGAACTTTAAGTACATTCTGTCGTTTATGGTCTTCTATTTGCTGTGCTTCAGTTTTCAAAGCTTGCTCTAACAGAGTTATAACTTGGGCGTTAATGGAACGATGTTCAGATGCCGCTAACTCTTGCAGTTTTGCATACAAATCATCGGGTAAATTTCTTACATAAAGAGTAGCCATCGCTTTACCTCAAAGTAGAATTTATCAAAATGATAGCACTATGCAAGCAAAAGGAGGAGCGATCGCTTTTGAAACAAATATCAAAACTAAATACTTAAAGTAGACGCTATCTTAGTATGCTCTGAGTGCTAATATCACTTCCACTTAGTAAAATTGAACTCCTCAAAAAAATTCTATGAGCATTAACGCTTTTGTGGATTATGGCTTACCTTCTGGCAGAGATTTTTGCGTACAATTTTTGTCTAGTTCGGAGTTTAAGGCTGCAACCCTCAGAGAAATTGCTCCGTCAGCTACGAGTAAAGAAAAGAAAGAAAAAATAGCTTTATACATAGCTGATTCTCTTGAAACGGGTGAACTTACTACACACAAAGTTCTACTAGCGTATGTCAAGCAGCCAAGGATGTGGTTGAGCATCAAGCAAGGACAGAGTGCCCATACACCTAGTTTAAAGTCGCCCGCTTTGCTATTAAGAGAATTTGGTGAAGAGGGCTGGTATGGCCCTATTCAAGAGACTATGGGATTAAAGAAATGGTATATTCGCACCTATAAGATTCCTGATTACATCCGCAGGAAGACTGGTGAAACTAGTCAATTTGAGGAATGCAATATTCGGTGGTCTGTCATTGCTGAGGTTGGTCATAATTATGTTGCTTTATCATGGGAAGGCTTCTCATTTACTCCACGCAGTGATGAACACACAGAGAAATCAACGCAGTTTCCTTTCTGGTTGTATATTCCGGCATTCTTCGATCAATTAGCTGATTATCTGCAAGGTCAATGGGTTCACCCCAATCTTCCTCGTTTAGTTCTGCATGAAATGTGGAACAAATATCTCAACAAATCTATCAATGATTTTCACTATAAATGGCAGCACTTGCGGATAAGAGCAGAATCTGCCGGGGTGGCTTTGAATGCTCATAGTTCTGGAGTACGCGAAATTGATGCGAGTGGGTTACAGGCACTCTCTCGACAATTAGCTGAGTCTGCACTAGAGACACTTGGCTTTACAGATGATATAGAGAAAATCAGTAATGTTGAAAATGCCCTTTTGCGTACTCTGCTCAAAGAATGGGGTACTAAATCTTATGAATTTAGTCTAGACAGAGAAGTCAATTTGAGGGAAGCTGACACTGAAGGTTCAAAAACCAAAGCCCAATTAGAAAAGCTTTTCAAAGCACATTGTTACTTTGGACTCAAACCCGGTTCTAAAACCCAAGATTCTCTTCAGCACCTAAAATGCCATTCAGGATATTATGGAGGGAGTACTGGTGTACTAAAGTTTCTTCTAAAGGAACTTGGACTTCGAGGCTAAGGCAATGGTCAGCTTGATTTGTAAAGGACGTTTAGATTTCCTATCTGGTGAGCAAAGAGCTGAACTGAGTAGGCACTTTCAGAAACCATCAAAAACGGCTATGCCACACCAGCTTGCCGTCAGATTGGGATTGGAATACTTTGAAGCGCTTGCAGTCATAGCTGTTCTCGAAGCTGAGGGACTCTGTGAAAATCAGCTTCTCATTTATCACAACTGTGACCCAGATGTGCCAGCAGGGTCAATTCCCTATGGTCAAGGCTTTCCCAATTTGCCTTGGGTTTGTCCATTTTGCGAAAAGAGTGTTGAAGACTACAATGAATTGTCCTTTGATATTATGGCAAAGTCTATGCATTCAATCGAATTTCTCTAATTAAGGTATGCTCAGTCAAGAAGAGTTAGTTCAATCAGCTCTCGATACTCTGGTACTTCTTAACAGAGACGACCCAGCATCAGATAAGTTAGCATCTTTTTTGTACACCGTAAAAGACCCAAGACTTTCAAAATATCTAGAACAACTCAAAGACTTTACACAACTGAAAAATCCTACACTTCCACAAAGTAAACAAGCTGGTGAGTTGCTTGAGCAAATTGTCTGTCTTGTCTTTCGTGGACTTCAAGGAGCCACAAGCTTCAAGAGCTTTCAGTCAGCAGGGCCTCAATACGACTTTCTAGTTAGTGGAGATCAACTAGCTTGGTTATATGTTTGTAATCAGCTCTATCTTAAAGAGAATCAAAGAGGCATAGTTGTTGAAGCAAAGGCAACCAAAGATCGCTTGCCTGACAAACAGTTTGCTCGACTATGCAGCATCTTAGACTTAAATCTCTCAAGCACAGTCGGACTGGGAATATTTTTTACACTGAACGGAGCAGCAGGCTTTCCTCAATCAGGTGATACTAGACAGAGGGCAATCAGTGACTGTAGATTACGTCAAGTAATTTTTCATGCTAAGACTCAAAAAAGAATAGTTGTCTTAGACAAAAATGACATTTTTGAGTTAGGTATAAATGGTTCTCTAATTCAGATCCTTGTTAGAAAAATCCGAGATTTAGACCAACTGAGCGGTCTTCCAACTCCATCAGTTGAGCAAACAGAGGAAATAGATTTGCCTGATCACTTAAACCAACTATGGGTGTGATACAAAATTTTGTATCAGCTTCCTGCTGAACTACTAAGCAATAGCTATTAACCAATATCTAATTTTCAAACTATTCAACGGAGAGGGGGAGATTCGAACTCCCGGAGGTTTTAGCCTCATCCGATTTCAAGTCGGACGCAATCGACCACTCTGCCACCTCTCCAGTAAATCTGTCTAGCTTGTGCTTAACCTACTTTCAGTCGCTATTCAGGCGCTTTTGTTGGTTAGCACCAAAGCTGACAGATCATACTATACCCTATCATCTACGCAGATTGCACTACCGAATGCGAATGTCTACGACACAATACGCGATCGCTCATACAAAATTTCCCCCTTAGCCACCTGAAAGTCATTCCCCACCCAAACGAGGGACACTTGCGAAACCACACCCGCCTCTAAGGAGACAATGGAAAAATTACGCAACTTCTCGCTGTCATTTTCCACAATCCTGGGGACACTAGCCGCATTTAAGTAAATTGTCCCCTCTGGACTTCTAAAGATGGGCTTGCGCTGCACCTTTTTGGTATGGCGTAAATCTCGGTGCATGTGACCAAATGTCACCAGAGGAATGGTTTTACCAGCAGTCAAGGCTTGAGAAATCGCCTCGCCCAAATCTGGATCTCCAAAGTCGCCACCAATTGGATGCCAGTCTTTGCCGCAGGGGTCTTCGGGGCGATCGCCTAACCCACTAGGCCCATTGTGACCCAAAAATATAATTGTCTCGTAAGCGGCGCTTTTGACTGCTTTGAAGATGCGATCGGCGGATTCTTCCAAACTTGTCACACCGTAACGTTCTTGACAGATTTCCGCGAATTTCCACTCTGGGCCACCCCAGGTAAAGGGACGACCCCCCACTACAGTTAAATTCCAAGCGGGAAAATCCAACTTACTGTAACCGACATGGGACGGGCCTAATAAATCGAGTTGTTCCTGTACCCAGTCTTCCTTAGAGCGGTCATAAGGAGCCTTTTTGCGTCCCCATTCGGTGGCGGTGTACCAAGCATCGTGGTTGCCCATCACGGCTGCTTTGGGAATATCGAGAGATGCGATCGCTCTGACCACTTCCACTGACTCGTTGCCAAAATCCCCGACAAACAGCACTAAGTCAACACCCAAATGCTTGAGTGCAACGCCATCTTCCACTTCCCATTGGTCGTGAATATCTCCAACTACAGCAATTTTGAGGTTTATCGATTGAGTTTTCTGACTGGTCATGCCACTTTCCTTGCCGTCTATCTCCAGGATATGAAACTCAGCCCGATTTGGACACAACCCCAAAATATCAACCGTCCACTATTTTTGGTAAAAACTACTATAATTGAATCCACAGGACATAAATTTGCAACATAAAGCACCCCTAAACTGTGTTTACCACTGCATTAGCTCAACGAGAAAACACCCAACTGGGTGAACTACCACTAGATTTGTTTGCGGCGATTGAGAGTCTCAAAAAAGAACTCAACGCAGTTATCCTGGCACATTATTATCAAGAGCCAGATATTCAGGATATTGCCGACTTTATTGGGGATTCATTACAACTGGCAAGAGCCGCCGAAAAAACCAATGCGGATGCGATAGTCTTTGCTGGTGTTCACTTCATGGCAGAAACAGCAAAGATACTTAATCCCGATAAATTAGTACTTTTACCAGATTTGGATGCTGGTTGTTCTTTAGCAGACAGTTGTCCACCAGACGAATTCGCAGCTTTTAAAGCAGCGCATCCAGATCATCTAGTGGTATCTTACATCAACTGCTCTGCTGATATCAAGGCGATGAGCGATATTATTTGCACCAGTTCCAATGCTGTCAAGATTGTAGAGCAGATACCAAAGGAACAGCCGATTATTTTTGCCCCAGATCGGAATTTAGGGCGCTATGTGATGGAAGAAACTGGACGAGATTTGGTGCTATGGCAAGGTAGCTGTGTTGTCCATGAAACCTTTTCGGAAAAGAAAATTGTCCAGTTAAAAATTACCCATCCAGAAGCAGAGGCGATCGCGCACCCAGAATGTGAAAGTAGTGTATTGCGCCATGCCAGCTTTATTGGCTCCACAGCCGCTTTACTCAAGTATTGTCAAAACAGCCCCACCAAAGAATTTATCGTTGCTACGGAGCCTGGAATCATTCACCAAATGCAAAAATTAGCTCCTGACAAGCATTTTATTCCTGCCCCACCCATGAATAATTGTGCTTGTAACGAATGTCCGTTTATGCGATTAAACACCCTAGAAAAGCTCTACTGGGCAATGAAAAATCGTACTCCCGAAATTACCATGTCAGAGGATATTCGGCTTGCTGCACTGCTACCAATGCAACGAATGCTGGAGATGAGCGTGTAACCAGTATTTTTTATCTATAAGGTAGAGACGCGGTTTTGTTGCGCTCTCTACCCGCAAGTGATTTTTTGTAATCACTTGCTATTTATGAAACTTAGTGCTAAGATTTTAAATCGTGAGACAAATCGGGTCGGTGTCCGAGTGGTTAATGGAGACGGACTGTAAATCCGTTGGCTAGCGCCTACGCTGGTTCAAATCCAGCCCGGCCCACCTCTTACGAATTAATAAGTTATAATAGCTGGGTATTAGTAAAAATCCCAGCATTCTAACTTTAAGAGACAAAAACTATCTTTCGCCCGTGTGGCTCAGTGGTAGAGCACACCCTTGGTAAGGGTGAGGTCACGAGTTCAATCCTCGTCACGGGCTTATGCCAGATCAATCTAGCAGTCCTAAAGTACCTTAGCTTGTCCTAAGACTGTCCTAAAGTTTAAGACAGTTTAAGCTACTTGGCAATGGTTCAAATCTTCCCGTTTACCAAAGCTTTAGCCACTCTGGGGCCACCTAGTCAACTACAGGGTTACTGTAATGCTACTTTTCAATCATTAACGATTAAGGGTAGACTGAGTTTTACCAAAGTCTACCCTCAGAATCCATCAGATAGCGTAAACGTATTTGATTATTGCCTTATTAACCTTCTTCCTCCTGGGGGTTAGATTCCACCACTCCGCGATTTTAGTCTCACGGTAAAAATCATCGACCATAGGGTTCCGTCCCATTCCCAACCTGGCTTCTCCATCTCTTCTAGGATTCTGTCGAGAACCTTATCGATTACGGTAACGTAAACCTCACGAGTAGCTACAGGGGATACTGAGGAGCCTTGTAATGCTAGATTAGACATGATATTATATTCCTAAGATTCAAACATTTACTTTGAATACCGGGGATAGGTGCGAACTATTTCCGGTATTTGCTTTTACTACTTAGACGAGGGTTTATTCAAACACCTCATAACCATGTATTGATTAAGAGATATTAGCTCACCGATTTGTTGGCAATACTCAAAATGTTCTCTTTTAAGTGTTTCATAATCTTCATCTGAGAACCTAACCGATATCGACTTACCCATAACCCCTCGCTTTTCATATATCCAATATATCTGATGAATACACTAGCTATATCAGTAAATATAGAAATGTTTTTGTATATTTAGTTACTAGAAAACTAACTCAATGCTATATATGGTGGCAATCAGAAATCTACCCTAAAACACTAGAGTTTTTATCTGGTAAGGTTTACGCAACAGTTTTAGCTGAACATAAATCCCTGAAAAGGGATCTTAAGTAGCCTTTTGGTAATCATAGAAAAATCCCCCAGTATTCCTGAGAGATTAAGCTGATATTCAATGGTTGTATTTTTACTAGATAGGAATATCAGGTAAATCTGGTCTATTAATCATGTGCCCGTAAGTCTTCATTACCATTGTTGTATCTGTGTGGCCTAACAAGTATGCTACCCCTGTTAAAGACATTTTTTGTTCTATGGCATGACTAGCCATTGTATGCCTAGTGGTGTAAGTAGTCCTATAAGGCACACCTTGCTTTTCTAGTACTACTGCCCAATAACGCTCACGAAAGTTGTCGGCATCTATTGTGCCACCTTTAGGCCCAGTAAAAATCAGGGTATCTAAAGTGTCCCCAGGCTTCTTAAGGCATAACAAAAGTGCCCTAAGTCCCTCAGACATATTAATATATCTTATATTCCCGGTTTTTGTCCCTTTACGTGATCTGGTATAACCATTACCCAAAGGGTCTATGGGTAGACTTTCCTTTATTATGATTTCGTTTTTGATGAAATCTATGTGTTTCCACTGTAGCCCGATAGCCTCTGCTGTTCTGACCCCTGTGGCTACAGTCTCCAAGGAAAACGCTTTTATGATTTCAAGTCAGGTCGGAGAACGGGGCAAGTTAATATGATTGCGGCATTGTGTGCCCAGCAGTTGCTTGCACCATTCACCATTGAGGGAGCAAGGAAGCGCCAAGTCTTTGAGACGTGGTTAGAAGTATGCTTGATTCCGGCATTAAAACCAGGGCAGAAGTTGGTGATTGACAACGCTACCTTTCACAAAGGTGGACGCATTGACCAACTGGTGCAAGCTGCTGGTTCGTAGTCGCGTACTTGCCACCTTACTCTCCTGATTTAAATAAAATTGAGCGGGGAAAAGTCTTGGCTAAAAAGTCGTATCCGCAAGCAACTGGAGTACTTTCCTACCTTGCGAACGGCGATGGAGCATGTTCTGAGTTTAGTGTCCTAATTAACCTGGCGCTTGCTATATCCCTCTTCTGTCACTTTCCGAAAACATTTGTCATTTCTGAATTCTAGAGCTTTTGTATAGCAAGCGTAGGCGTAGCCCGCCGCAGGCATCGCGCGATTATTCTCTAATAACCCAAGTTGCTAGTTACTCTTACGAGCGATCGCATTGCTCCGATTAAGCAATAAAATGCCCTCCAAGAAGAAAATTAGGAGGGCTATATGCTAAACGAAATAATTGCCATATATGCTATCACGGACGACCTGTTAAAGGCTATTGGACACAAAGAAGATTGTCGTCGAGCCATGAACGACGCAGAAATTATGACAACGGCTATCTGCGCGGCAATGTTCTTTAATGGGAATCATAGTAAGGCTTGTAGCTATATGAAAGACCATAACTTGATATCGAATATGTTAGAAAAGTCACGATTTAACCGGAGATTACACAGTGTCTCAATGTTAATTAACGACTTGTTTCATCAAGTGGGAACGATCCTGAAAGAGATTAGTGATGACACTGAATATCTTTTAGACTCATTTCCCGTACCCATCTGCGACAACATTCGGATCTTTAATGTAAAAATCATCCAGTCGGCACAGTATAGGGGTTACATAGCATCGAAAAAACGTTACTTTTATGGTATTAGGGTGCAGTTATTAACGACCAAAAAAGGCTTCTTTAAGGTTCTATATTTCCTTAAAACGAGCGCGGCAGGGTTCGAACCTGCGACCAACGGATTAGAAATCCGTGGCTCTATCCACTGAGCTACGCGCCCAACATAAATTAATGGCTCCCAAAGGAGTCATCTACACTATTATATCGTTTTCACCTACCAAGAAGCAATCGAAAATTGCAGATTTACCACTAGCAAGGCTAAGATGCTAGTCGCTAGTTAGTTAATCTACACCGAAAACGAAATAGATGGGGTATTGGTTTAGATATATTGAGTTGTCAACGGGTTATTTGCCTGTTAGCGCCACCCTCCTCTGGGCGGCTACCTTCAAGAAGGATCTGGCGATCGCTAGGCTCATTTCCACAGTATGCTAGGTAATTTCAGCCTTGGCGATGCTGCCAAATGCCATTATATATTCCATATTAAGAATGCCCCTGTGAGGAGTTATTTGCTAGTGCCATGTTTATTCTCAAACGGCAGGATGTTGAAATATCAAGCATTCAGCACCCGAAACGGGATCAGCAGGTGCCGATCCTAGATTATCAAGGGCAGACTTTTCGCTTGATTAGTGTCTTCAAAGCTAGTCAAGAAGAAGAAGCTAGAGCCTTATGGAGAGAATTAACGGATAACCGGGGTAAAGCCTGTGTTTTACTGGAGGAACCGGAACGCTTTAGCGTTTGGGGTAAAATCCGTTTAGAGCAGCTGGATAGTGATACAGGTAGTCATGGCAAAACGGCGATTTTAATCCAAGCCAGTATTTTGCTGTTGCAAGGTGTTTCTATCGATATTGAAGAGTTTTTAGGTGCTAGGCAAGCTGCCTTATTTGAAAAAGATATTGCCGAGGTATTTAAGCAGAAGCAATTTCCCCAAACATCCTCCCTAGAAGCAGTGAAATATTTGGTATCTACTAATCCTTTGCCGACAGCCAAAATACCTGATTGGCAAGAAAATCATGTAGTTATCCTGTTACAAGAACTGCATCGATTAGGAAAAGCCTATTTTGGCAACGCCAATTTTACCAAACAAGTGATTTATAAGCTAGAAGATATGCCAGAAGCCGAGCGATCGCTGTTTCTCAGTTGGCTAAATCAATCGCCTCTGGGTAAACTATGGCAGTAGCATGGAAATTTTTTTACAAAATTCCTGCCATTGGCACTTGCTTTTGGTGTCAGATTGTGTATTTCCTGACAGATACACTGCTAGATATACAGTCCTCTAACTCAAAATACTGCCAGAGTGCATCTACATAAGTCTTGATCCTATGAATAACTCTTACGAGAATTCGTTTCTTTCTAAATCCATTTTTACCACTCAGAACATTGTCTTAGCTAATATTGGCTGGGCCGTACTGGCACTGCTATACTTTTTGTTATTTAGTGCCAAAGTTCCCGGAGCCGATGGCATAGAAAGCCGAGCCGAGTGGTATGTGATTGGCACAAATATTTTTGAAGCCTTAGCTTATTTGGGCGCCGGTATCTTATGCTTGAGAAACTGGCTTAGTCCGCAAATCGTCAGTGGTCGGAATGTTTGGCTCTCTATTGGCTTAGGTATGCTTTCCTATTTCGTTGGAGGGATAATTTTCGGGTATACGGAAATAGTTTTAAAAGAAGAACCGGATGTGTCTTTAGGCGATATATTTTTTGTATTGAGTTATCTGTTACTTGGCGCAGGCATGATTTTAGCTGTGGCTTCCAGGCGAATCAATCTGGAAAAATGGCAGTGGCTAATTGTGTTAGCAATTGCAGTATTCGGTAGTTTGTTGGCATGGTGGATTTCTATGCAACAGGAAACACCCTCAGAACAGCTAGTCGCTATTTTGAATTGGTTTTACGTAGTTAGCGATGTGGTTTTGTTAATTATTGCTACCATCCTGCTACTAGCCTTTTGGGGGGGAAGAGTTTCCCAGTCTTGGCGAATGATTGCAGCGGCGGCCTTTTCGCTCTACATTGCAGATATGTGGTTTAAATACGCCCAAGGCCCCAATTATCAAAGTGGGGAGATATTAGAAGTGTTTTGGGTGTTTAGTGGAGTGTTATTTGGCATGGGCGCTGTCTTAGAATATGACGCATCACTAAGACGAACACGGCGTACCAGCGGACGGAAACGAGCTTAGTAAGGATTTTTGGTATCTACCGTGAGAAAATTAACAGACTCTGACAAGCAAGAAATTCTTAAGTTATATCGAGAGACTGCCGAAACAACCTCAACTTTGGCAGACCGCTATGGTGTGAGTAACTCGACGATTAGTCGCCTGCTCAAAAGCACTTTGCCAGAGGATGAGTATGAATACTTGGTCTCTTTAAAGCGGGCTGCCAGAACTCCTGAAGGAAGGGCACAGGTAAGCTATGAGCAGTTACCCCTGCTGAGTCAACCAGAACCAGAGCCGGAGATAGAAGTTCTACCCAGCGAAAGCCAACCCTTGGAAGTGCCAAAGGTTGAGCCATTACCACGTAAGATAATTCGTGTAGAGCAGGAACTTTACTCAGAGGAAACAGCGGAGTCAATTGCTGCTAGTAGACGAGTGCGGCGACGCGGTTCGGCGACGGAGAAACCCAAACTCCGAGTCACAGAGAAATTAGAAACTCCAGAGCCAAAGCCGCCGGAAATAGTCAGCATTCCCATCTCACCGCTAAAGAATGAACATCCAGGAGCGGCTGTCATCGCGCAGATGCTGGGCGAAGATTTGCTCGACGAATCAGAGGATTTGGATGATTTAGAAGATGATGATTTAGAAGATGATGACTTTGAGGAAGAAGACTTTGATGATGATGACCTAGATGAGCAAAGACCTTTAGTTACAAGAAGAAGACCAGGTGAAGCATCAGTTGAAGTTTTACCTCTGTCAATAGCCAATTTGCCCAAAACTTGCTATTTGGTAATTGACCGTTCCTCAGAATTAATTACGCGACCTCTGAAGGACTTTGGTGACTTGGGACAAATTCCCAGCCTGGAAACCCAGCAAAGAACTCTGCCGGTGTTTGATAACCATCGCGTCGCCAAGCGTTTTTCTACAAAGCGCGATCGCGTGATTAAAGTTCCAGATAGTAAAATGCTCCATAAAGCTCGTACTCATCTACAAGCTAAGGGCATCACACGACTGCTAATCGATGGTCAAGTCTATTCGTTGTCTACGGTTTAGGAGTTAGCAGTTGGAGTAGAGCATCGATTCAGTAATTAAAAGCAAGGCTGTTTCATGTTTGCATCCATGATTTTTCATCCCCTAGATGGTTGTAATTTTACATCTTTTAGGAAATGAAACAGCGTTGCCCTACCACCTGTGAGAGGTTAGAGCGATTGCACATTTGTCAAAAACATAACGAAAGTAGCGGTAATTCATGAATTACCGCTACGCAATAATCAGGTTTTCAGGCACATCTTGCGTAAGTCCTGTCTTGGTTTTGTTTTGCAGCAAAGTATTTAATAGGGTCAAGGGTCTTGCCTTGATCATAGGCAACGCTGAAATGATAAAGTCTTCGGTAAATCATTTCCAAAGAAATGTGGTCAAATGGTAAAGCATTAGTGACATGGCAAAAAAATATTACTACAGAGCCATTTTATGGAGTTCAATCTCAATCATTATCCTTACCATTCCCACCGTCGAGTTATTTTAGGCAAAAAATATGCTGTTGCTACTAGTCAACATTTAGCAACCCTAGCAGGAATAGAAATGTTTTTAGCAGGAGGAAATGCAGTTGATGCTGCCGTTGCCACTGCGATTGCTTTAACCGTTGTTGAACCTACTTCAAATGGAATTGGTTCAGATGCGTTTGCGATTATTTGGGATGGAAAATTACATGGTCTCAATGCTTCTGGAAGAAGTCCTCAACAGCTGAATTTAAAATCATACTTAGGTATGGAAAAAATTCCTCAATTAGGATGGTTATCTGTAACTGTTCCTGGAGCAGTTTCTGCTTGGTATGAATTATGGAATCAGTGGGGAAAATTACCGTTTGAACAACTATTTACTCCAGCAATCCGTTATGCAGAAAGTGGGTTTTCTTTGTCTCCCATAACTGCACAAAATTGGCAACGTCAAGAAAATATTTATCTATCTCTAAATTCTCCAGAATTTCAGCCGTTCAAACAAGTATTTTTCCCTAATGATCGTGCTCCTAAAACAGGAGAAATATGGGGGAGTTTATGGTTTGCAGAAACATTAAAAGAAATTGCTAATAGTGGAGGAGAAAGCTTTTATCGAGGAAAATTAGCAGCTGCGATCGCTAATTTTTCTGCTGACACAGGAGGATGTTTAACAACAACTGATTTAGCCAATCATCAACCCATTTGGTGCGATCCAATCTCAACTCAATACAAGCAATTACAAGTGTGGGAAATCCCTCCCAATGGGCAAGGAATTGCTGCATTAATGGCACTAAATATTTTAGAAGGCTTGAAAATCGAAAAATATGCTCGTGATTCAACCGAAAGTTTCCACTATCAAATTGAAGCGATGAAACTTGCTTTCGCTGATGTTTATTCTCATGTTTGCGATCCAGATTTGATGAAGGTTTCTGTTAATCAGCTACTAGATAAAAATTATGCTATACAGCGTCAATCCTTAATCGAAGATACAGCAATTACTCTAGCTAATACAGGATTAACTCAAGGAGGAACTGTTTATTTATGTACTGCCGATCCAGATTTAATGGTATCCTTTATTCAATCTAACTATGAAGGATTTGGTAGCGGTATTTTAATACCTGAAACTGGAATTTCTTTACAATGTCGGGCAGCAGGATTTACTTTACAAGAGGGACATCCTAATCAAGTTGCACCACAAAAACTTCCATTTCATACTATTATCCCCGGTTTTCTCACTAAAGATAATCAACCTTTAGGACCTTTTGGGGTTATGGGTGCACCAATGCAACCACAAGGACACTTACAAATGGTAGTTAATTTATCTGACTATCAAATGAATCCTCAAGCTGCTTTAGATGCACCTAGATGGCGATTTTTACAAGGCAATAAGATCCTTTTAGAAAAGGGTGTAAGTTCTGAAATTATTGAAGGCTTAAGAAAGCGAGGTCATAATCAAGAAATTGCTTCTGAAATCATGTTTGGTAAAGGTCAAATGATTCTAAGACATAATGGAGTGTTAGTTGCTGCTTCTGAATCTCGTTCTGATGGTTTAGCATTAGCATATTAAGCACTTAGCACTGAGTTTGGTAAACAGCTCTTGCAAAACGTTCTGCCAAGTAAATAATGTCTTGTTTACGAACAATTTGGTTCATCCATTTTTGAGGAATATTTTCCACCCCATAGTAAATTCCCGCTAACCCACCAGTGACGGCGGCCGTAGTATCGGTATCTCCACCTAAGTTGACAGCTTTCAATACTGCTTCAGAATAAGACGAGCTATTTAACAAACACCACAGAGATGACTCTAAGGTATCAATTACATAGCCACCAGAATTAATCTCTTCTACTGGTATCTTGGCAATCTCACCACTCAAAACTCTGCCAAAATGCGGCTTCTCTAACAAAAATTCTCGCACAGAATACATTGTTTGAATATCTTGCAATCCTTGTATATAAGCTGTTTGAGGGTCAGCCCCTTCCAAGAGCGCCACTGCAATACTAATATAAATGCCACAGGCCATTTGCGATCGCGCATGGGCATGGGTAATGGAAGAAACTTGATGTACCCGCGCAATCAATTCATCCAGAGTTAAATTTTTGTGACAATAAGCCATCGGCAAGATTCTCATCAAAGAACCATTGCCATTACTATTTTCACTAGTACCACCTGCTTTCAGGGGTGGAGTTCCTTGTTTCCAGTTCACAATTGCTAAAAATGTGGTGTTACCAATATCAAATACTTCGCCTTGAGGAGTCCAGTAACTTTCGTGATACCAGCGCCAGAAGGAATTAGCAATCGCATCTAGTGAAAATCCATGACAAAGACATTCTGCCAAGCAAAAGGTCAGCGAACTGTCATCTGACCACGTACCAGCAGGAACATCCCAAGTTCCATAACCCAACATAGATATGACTGGGGATTTTACTCGTTCAGCGCGGCTGGTGAACTCCACTGGCACACCCAATGCATCACCAACACATAAACCCATCAAACCAGACAACGTTTTTGCAGAAGTTAGCATTGTTCAACCAGCATGAAACTTTTCTACAACTGATTTTACTTGCGAAAAGCTACTGATTAAATAATTGGTATAATTTCTAATTCCAAACTAGCTGTAAACAGACCTTGCAAAACGCTCTGCCAAGTAAATAATGTCTTGTTTACGAACAATTTGGTTCATCCATTTTTGAGGAATATTTTCCACCCCATAGTAAATTCCCGCTAACCCACCAGTGACGGCGGCCGTAGTATCGGTATCTCCACCTAAGTTGACAGCTTTCAATACTGCTTCAGAATAAGACGAGCTATTTAACAAACACCACAGAGATGACTCTAAGGTATCAATTACATAGCCACCAGAATTAATCTCTTCTACTGGTATCTTGGCAATCTCACCACTCAAAACTCTGCCAAAATGCGGCTTCTCTAACAAAAATTCTCGCACAGAATACATTGTTTGAATATCTTGCAATCCTTGTATATAAGCTGTTTGAGGGTCAGCCCCTTCCAAGAGCGCCACTGCAATACTAATATAAATGCCACAGGCCATTTGCGATCGCGCATGAGCATGAGTAATTGCCGAAACATCATGCACCCGCGCCAGCAATTCGCCTAAAGTTAAGTTTCTGTGACAATAAGCCATCGGCAAGATTCTCATCAACGAACCATTGCCATTACTATTTTCAACCTTTCCACCCGCCTGATGGGGAACAACTCCCTGCTTCAGGCGCATAATTGCTGTATGAGTAGTTTGACCAATGTCAAAGACATCGCCGCGTGGAGTCCAGTAAGCCTCCTTGTACCACCGCCAGAAGGAATTGGCTATAGCATCCAACGAATACCCCCTACAAAGGCATTCTACCAAGCAAAAGCTTAAAGAACTGTCATCTGACCAAGTTCCTGGTGGTTGATTCCATGTGCCATAACCCTGCATCGTTGTCACTGGAGATTTTGCTCGTTCAGCACGGCTAGTAAACTCCACCGGCACACCCAACGCATCACCGACACATAAACCCATCAAACCAGACAACGTTTTTGCAGCGGTTAGCATTATTCAATCTCCACAAGAATTGCTCAGAATTAACTTTATAGATTCCCTCTAGAGCTTGTTGCAACAGATGTTACAGCCTACTTTTTCATCCTCTGTGAAAAACTCGGCAAAAAATTGTTATTTGGGTATTTTATTTACCATATCCCGACTTCAAATAAAAGATTATTGAGTCCTCAGTCAGTTTATACTTTACTTAGTACTCAGGACTCAGCGCTAAAAACTTACTACTCCAAACAGCTGGTTTTGCTAAGTATTACATCACTGACAAAGCCGGCTTTTGCCGTGGTAAAATTAAAATATTCCTCATTATTCCGGCCGGATTACCGGGGATAAAGTAGCCGAAGGGTGCTGCTTCAGCGTCTACTAATGCTTTATTGAGAATCCTATACAAGTCTAATGGTTAAATCTGCTCCTTCCCCCATCGCTAGCCGTAAGCCTTCCAAAGTAGAAGGAATCAAGGAAAATAGTAATTTTTTGCGTGAACCTGTAGCAACTGAAATCCTTCAAGACACTACCCATTTTACTGAAAATGCGGTGCAGCTTTTGAAGTATCACGGTTCTTACCAACAGGATAACCGCGACAACCGCACCAAGGGACAGGAAAAAGATTACCAGTTTATGCTGCGGACAAAAAATCCGGGTGGTTTAGTACCGCCGCAACTGTATCTGGCTTTAGATAAAATAGCTGATGAGTATGGCAACCATACGTTACGAGCAACTACCCGTCAAGGTTTCCAACTGCACGGTATTTTAAAGAAGAATCTTAAAGCAGCGATCGCCACAATTGTCAACAATCTGGGTTCAACTTTGGGAGCTTGCGGCGACATTAACCGCAACGTGATGGCACCACCAGCCCCCTTTAAGAATCGCCCAGAGTATCAGTATGCTTGGGAGTATGCCCAGAATATTGCTGACTTGCTGACAGCGCAAACAGGCGCTTATTACGAAATTTGGTTAGATGGGGAAAAAGCAATTAGTGCTGAAGAAGACCCAGAGGTGAAGGCGGCGCGACAACGCAATGGAAATGGGACAATTATCCATGAGAACGAAGAACCGATTTATGGCACGTACTATATGCCCCGCAAGTTTAAAATTTGTGTGACAGTGCCAGGGGATAATTCGATTGATTTGTATTCTCAAGACCTGACGTTGGTAGTAATTACCAATAAGAAGAAGCAATTAGAAGGATTTAATATTTTTGCTGGTGGTGGTTTAGGTAGAACCCACGGTAAAGAAGAAACTTTCGCTAGGTTAGCAGACCCCATCGGTTATGTGGCGAAGGATGACGTTTACGACATCGTGAAAGCGATTGTTGCTACCCAGAGAGATTATGGCGATCGCACCGATCGTCGTCATGCCAGATTAAAATATTTAATCAACGATTGGGGCGTAGATAAATTCCGCGCCCAAGTTGAAGAATATTTCGGTAAACCAGTTGAAGCCTTCAAACCACTGCCAGATTTCAAATATTACGACTTCCTCGGCTGGAATGAACAAGGTGATGGCAAGCTATTCTTAGGAATTTCCATTGACAATGGTCGAATCAAGGATGAAGGTTCGTTTCAACTGAAAACCGCCTTACGGGAAATTGTCAAGCAGTTCAACTTACCCATCCGTCTGACACCCAACCACAACCTGATTTTTTACGATATCGAACCAGATAGCAAAGAAGTCATTCAAGAAATTCTCAATAGTCACGGTGTCGTTTCTGATCCTGATAAAATTGAACCTTTAGAGCGGTATGCAATGGCTTGTCCGGCTTTGCCCACTTGCGGCTTGGCAATCACGGAATCAGAACGCGCAATACCGGGTATTTTGGAACGGATTCGCGCTCTGTTAGATAAATTAGGTTTACAAAAAGAACATTTTGTGGTAAGGATGACAGGATGTCCCAACGGTTGCGCTCGTCCCTACTTAGCAGAATTGGGCTTTGTCGGTAGCGCTCCAGAATCTTACCAATTATGGTTAGGGGGTTCGCCAAATCAGACTCGATTGGCACAACCTTACACAGAAAAGCTGCACCATAATGATTTAGAGAGTTTTTTAGAGCCGATTTTTGTTTACTTTAAGAAATCTCGGAAATCGAAGGAAAGCTTCGGTGATTTTTGCGATCGCATTGGTTTTGATGCCATCCGCGAATTTGCTGCCACTTATGAACCCCAATCAGCCAATGGTGCAAACAAATCGCGCCATCGGGTAAATTTGAAAGCAGAGATTTATACTAAGTTGAAGGAAGTAGCAGAAAGTCAAGGTAAGCCGATGACTCAGTTGGTGAGTGAAGCGCTAGAGGCTTACTTCCAGAATCTTTCGTAAGCCGAAAAATTGAAGATAATGAAATCAAAGAGAGGCACAGATAAATCCATCTGTGTCTTTCTGGCATAAGTCCTAATACAGTTAGGTAACACATCCACAGGAAAACTGAACTATGGTAACGACAGTAAAATTCGCAGAAACTAGGGATGTGCTGCAAAACATTAGCTGGCAGACATTCAAAGCGATGCTGGCAGATATGGGATCTGAGCGAAATAAAAGGCTAGCTTATGACAACGGAATAGTAGAAATTATGACGCCGTTGATGCCACATGAAAATTCAAACCGTCTCATTGAAGGTTTTGTTCTTGTGCTGTGTGAAGAATTTGGTTTAGAAGTTAAAAGCGCTGGCTCGTTGACTATGACACGGGATGATTTGGAGCAAGGAGGGGAGCCGGACAGTAGTTACTATATCCAAAACGAATTATTAGTCCGCAACAAAGAAAATATTGACCTGAATACAGACCCACCACCAGACCTAGTACTGGAAGTAGAATATTCCAGACCCAAGATAGACAAGTTGGCTCTTTATGCTTCAATGGGAGTTCCAGAATTCTGGCGGTATAACGGAAATGTCTTGAGAATCTACGTTCTTAATACTGGACAATACTCCCAAAGCGATCGCAGTCCAACTTTTGCGTCTGTGCTGGTGACAGAGATTCCCCGATTTATCCAAGAAAGCAAGAAAGTTGGACAAGTATCAGCAACTCGTGCTTTCCGTACCTGGGTTAAACAGCAGATATCTATAGCAGGGCAATAATTTATTAAGAAAAATGTCTCAACTGCAAAGAATTGCGATCGCACCCTCCCAATTTCAACAAGGGCAAATTTTACTTACAAAAGAACAGCAACATTATTTAGGGCGTGTGTTGCGCTTGCGTGAAGGCGATCGCTTTATTGCAATGGATGGTAAGGGAAAATGGTGGTTAGCCCAGTTAGCAGAGGAACAAGCACAGGTTTTAGAACCACTTTTAGTAGAAACTGAATTACCTGTATCGATTACGCTAATGGTGGCGTTGCCCAAAGGCAATGGATTTGATGAAGTGGTGCGGTGTTGTACAGAGTTGGGAGTAGCTTGTATTACACCAGTATTGAGCGATCGCACTTTGCTTCATCCCAGTCCTCAAAAACTTGAACGCTGGCGGCGCATCGCAGCCGAAGCCGCTGAACAATCAGAGCGCTCATTCGTGCCAACAATTTTAGAACCTGTTGCTTTTAATACGGGTTTGTCATTAGTAATTAGTCATTTGTCATTGGCGAATAGCCAACAATATATTTGTGTCGCGCGTGGTGACTTTCCTCATTTAAAAGATTGCTTACACCACAAAGGACAAATGACAAATGACAAAGGACAAGAAACAATTGTCATTGCCACTGGACCAGAAGGCGGATGGACAACACAAGAAATTGAGAATGCCAAGTCAGCTGGATTTCAACCCGTTTCCCTTGGTCGCCGCATCCTGAGAGCAGTTACAGCCCCAGTAGTAGCATTATCCTTGATTACCGCAGCTTGTGAAGTATAAATGATTTATAGCTCACGCAAAAGATATTTTGCGCGAGACATCACTCCAACGTGTATTTAAAGTAAGTGATGATTGAGCAAGTTGCGATCGCTTTTGAGCATAAAGACTATCAAACAGCAGCTAAATTACTCAAACAGCTGCAAAAAGAATCACCTGAAAATTCTTGGGTACAATATTATCTCGGTCGGTTACATGAAGTAACTGAAAAGCACCAAGATGCAGAAAAAATTTATCGGCAACTGCTGCGAGATACAAGGAATGCCAAAATAGTAACGCTCACACGCCAAGGTTTACGACGGCTACAAGAAATTGAGCTAGAAGAAAGACAAAGAGCTATTTCTCAAGCAACGACCCAAGCAAGTGACATTGAACTTGGCGTACTAGTCTTAGAGCCACTCAGTAAGGAGATAAAAACAGAAGCGTCTCGAAAATTTGCCCAGATTATGCAGCTAGACCCCTATACTGCACGATTAATACTGCCAAGTCGTGGCTGGAGGTTGTACCGCACTGGTCAAGTAGGAGAACTAAAATTTTATGGCAAACAGCTACAGCAGGCTGGTATTCCTTGCTTTTGGGCAACAATAACGCAAATTCAGCAAATTCAAGTTTATCAAGTCAAATATTTCCAAGCATCTACCCCACAAGCTACTGTTATTTGCCGAAACGAGCTAAATCAACTTGGTTCTCTCACTTTTGACTGGTCAGAAATCACAACAAGAGTAATAGGACTGTTGCCCATTTTTGAACAAGTTGTAGATGTTGATGTCCGCCGTAAACTGGAATGGAAAACTCAAACACAAGACTATGCTCAGTTTTGTGATTTACACATACCTGGTAGACGTTGTATTCTCCGATTTTATGATCACGGCTATGAATTTCAGCAAGCTTTAAAAATCATTCCCCAAGCTAGCCAAAATACAATCAGAATTAATTGGAATAGTTTATCGAGTTGGATTGACCAGCAACTTCCTCAAGTTAAAATCTGGTCAGATTTCACGTTTTTTGCAGATACAACATTAGATCAAACAGAAATGCTAAGTCATATCAAGTCTCACATCGATCTGTTTCGTCGAGAACAGACTAATTGGGATTCAGCTTTTCATTTATATAGTGGACTGGTGTTTGTTAAATAAACCTCATCTACGTTGAGAACCGTAGTTTTTGCCCTCACCCTAAATCCCTCTCCCAAGTAGGGAGAAGGACTTCTTTCCGGCTCCTCTTCTCCCAATATTGGGAGAAGGGGCTGGGGGATGAGGGTTTTTTCTTTTCATACAGAAAGAACTACAGTTTTCAAGGTGGACGCGGTTTAATTCGTAATTTTTTTTATATTTGAAGAAATCAGCGCCAGCCTCAGCAGAAGCTCCAGATTTTCTTCAAAAAAAGCGATCGCTACAATCTCCAGTAGCCCAACACCTTCAACAACTAAACTTTCCTTCCGGTTTCAGTGGTGAAATCGTCTTTGAGTTCACTGTCAACAAAAGTCGGGTAGGACAGGTAGTTTTGGATGAAAAAGCCTCGATTCTAAAAAATCCAGTTGTAGTGGAGAAAATTAAGCGATCGCTCCTAACTTTGGAGAGTTCCCCCATCTACAACTGGCAAAGTTATCTTAACCTTGCATCTTCACGCTTAATCTATAGAGACTATAAATTTACGGTCTCTATGAATTATTTAGGTGTTTTAATCTGACGTGCCATGTCTAAATAAGCACTCATATTCGCTCCTGGGCGACGACGACCATTAGTACTATTAGTCGAAGGAGCAAGATATTTTGGTGCAAAGGTTGTTTCAGTTGGCTGCTCTTTAAGTACTTTGGCTGCTGCGGCTTTTGCTTGTTTGCCCGGTTCAACTTTAAGACCTTCAGCAGTCTGGACTAGTTGAACGTCAGCTGGTTTGGGATTTTTAGCTGATTTTTCCTTAGCCTTAGCTTTAGCCTTAGCAGGCGCGGTTTTTGTTCCGTTCAACGAATCTGGCTTGGATGAAGTTGGTGCTTCTGATGATGAAGTTGGTGCTTCTGATGTAATTGTCTCTGCTACTTTCTTAGCATTCGATGTAACTGTCGATGTAACTGTCTCTGCCACTTTCTTCGCGTTCGATGCTACCTCTTTAGCAGCATCTTTGGCAGCATCTTTTGCTTCGTCCAATTCTAAGAAGTAGCCGTTGCTTTTCTTCTTCCCTGGTAACAATCCGGTAATGAAACCCAAAATACCGCCAAGGAAACCCTGAACACCCGAAATTAACTTTTTGATAAAATCCATTACAATTACTCCTGCCTTTTACCTTTTATATTTTGAACTCGACCGTAATTGTTAAAAATTACGACAAAATGTTACATTATCTAGTTGGCATCACCCCGTTCTGGTGACAACCCTTATAGCCTTGTGCTTAATTAACATTGTAGTAAAACCACAGGGCAAATGTTCTATTGCAAGCATTTGCAACCTGCACACACCGAGAACTAATTATTAAATTTTACTGTAGCTAAGAGCAAGATTCTGAAAGCAAGCTTTACAATAATTAACATTTCTTTGTTTGGTAAATACCCAATTGGAGTTAAACAAGCAGTTTACTCTCAACCAATGGAAAGAGTGTCATAGCCGAATGGCAGATAGCAAGATTAATTCGTTAAATTTTATACAAACTATTTTTGAAAGCATTTCAGTTTTGCTTGCAAGAATATCTTTTAAAGAATGCGAAAAGCAATAGCTTCAGTTTGTAGAGCAGTATGTACCGACAAAAGTGAAATACACCCCTTAATTCAGCCAGATTTTGTAAATGAACATTGAAAATCAACAACGCAATCCCGTTTTGTTAATACATGGCATTGACGATACGAGGGCAGTTTTCCAGAAAATGGCGGTTCAATTAAGACTACAGGGTTGGTCTGTATATTCCCTGGATCTCGTACCTAATAATGGTGATGTAGGTCTTGATGAATTGGCAAAACAAATAGCCGATTATGTGACAGCGACCTTTGCACCAGAACAACGCCTAGATTTAGTAGGCTTCAGCATGGGAGGAATTGTCAGCCGTTACTATGTTCAGCGATTGGGAGGAATTAACCGCGTGCAGCGATTTATTACCATCTCTTCGCCCCATTATGGAACTGTGGTTGCTTATGGTTCCCGGCGTCCTGGTTGCCTACAAATGCGCCCCGACAGCATTTTTCTCAAGGATTTAAATTCTGATGCTGTAATGTTGGGGCAGCTAGATTTTACGTCTATCTGGACACCTTATGATTTAATGATTGTCCCAGCAAATAGTTCACAAATGCCCGTAGGAAGCCAAGTAATAGTACCAGTTTCTCTACACCCTTGGATGCTGACAGACTCCAGGAGTTTAGCGGTAGTCACAGCAGCTTTAGCAAAGCCTATTCAGCTACCCTTGCTGAATAAAAAATCCAGTCAGTAGCTAGAATGCTTGCTACGCTTGATTTATTCATCTTTAATTACGAATTACGAATTTCTTAAGTCCTATCTCCAATTTGCGTATGTTCGTAACTCCCAAAAATTGCCTCTGGGTGACGATAATACTTGAACTCCATAATGTTATAAAAAGGATCTTCTAAAAAGAAAGTACGATGCTCAAGAGTAGAACCGACAAAGCGATTTTTGGTTTCTTCACGAAAAAGTAGCTGTTGTTGTTGTACCCTTTTGAGTAAGTCTTGCCAGTCACGTTCTTGGGTAAAAATTAGCCCAAAGTGTCTGGGATAGATAGTTTGTTGCGGTGTCAAAGGTTCTTTTGTGACATGAGCCACTAATTGATGACCGTAGAGATTGAGAATTAGGGCATGGTGGTTTTCACGACCAGGAATACAGCCCAAACCATCTACATAATATGCTTTTGTTTGGGCAATATCAGTTACAGGGAAAGCTAGATGGAATAAAGTTTGGCTCATAGCTTAGATGAAAAAAACTAGTAGTTAATGCTATCTACAATTTATGCTATTAAGTTTTGATTGTGGTTAACTTGAACACAGTTTTTATTGACATTAACTTATATTCTCTATTCTGATGACTAAGATTGGTGACTGAGTAATGCTTCAGCTACTGTACTCTGCGGTTATGGAGAAAAGTTTACCTATTTAAACGCAAAGGAACGCTGAGGGAAACGCAGAGGTACGCAAAGGGATTCGCTATGAACTTACGAAATTATGTACTAAGCATCACAAATTGGTTATTCTGTTGATATTCAGACAAAATTACTCATGATTAATTGCTGATGTCATTCTCATTTGATTCTGTAAATCCCTGGTTAGTAGCAGTAGTATTAAACACGATTTTATTGGGTTTAGCTTGGATTGCTCCGAAAAAGCTACTTACCCCTGCTGGATTATTCCATGCCTGGTTTTTGGCCATCTTAATTTGGGTAACTCTAGGCTGGCAAGGATATGCAGTAGTAATGTTCTATTTTTTGGTTGGTTCTGGCGTTACCCGCATCGGTATGGCGCAGAAGCAGGCAGAAGGAATTGCCGAAAAGCGTTCTGGGGCAAGAGGCCCAGAAAATGTCTGGGGTTCGGCTTTAACTGGGGCGCTGTGTGCCTTGGGAGTAGGAATAATAAATTCGGGATTCCTCGTACCTACTCCCCAGTCCCTAATCCCCAATTCCCAGTCCCTATTATTGCTAGCTTATGTAGCGAGTTTCAGTACAAAGCTGGCTGATACCACTGCTAGTGAAGTCGGTAAAGCTTATGGTAAAAGCACCTTTTTGATTACCACACTCCAACCAGTACCTCGCGGCACAGAAGGAGCGGTAAGCTTGGAAGGAACTTTAGCTGGGATTGTGGCTTCTGTAGCGATCGCATTTGTGGGTTGGGGAGTTGGCTTAATCGATCTATTGGGAGTAGCTTGGTGTGTGCTGGCAGCATTTATTGCCACCAACTTAGAAAGTGTGATTGGTGCAACACTGCAATCTAAGTATACCTGGCTGACCAATGAAGTAGTAAATATTTTTAATACATTAATCGGTGCGATCGCATCTGTGCTATTTGCCTGGACATGGATAACTTTCATTAAGTAGACTGGAAAGAAACAATTACTCTGTTTAGATGGGGCATTGGTAGAAAATAACTAATTGCCTTACTATTGTGCTAACAATGATATTTTCAATCCTGTTTTCTCCCTGTAAGACTGTAAAAGTGATCGTGGCAAATTATTTTATTTACTAGCTATATAATTTTTTGACTATTTAGATGTAATTATTTCATGGAATCTTTATCATTTTTATCCATCAATAACCAGATTATTTCTATATGATTTAATAAAAAAGTCCTATAAGTGTTTAACCATTTTCACATAATTAGTTCATGGAATCTTTATCATTTTTGACAATTAATGACCAAATAATTTCTATTGAGCAAGCAGTAAAGTACCTGCAAGCCTCTGGAAAATTGGGACAGTTCATTGGGGATATTCTCCGCCAGTACGTAATTGAGGAAGAAATCCGAACACGAAATGATATTGAAATTGGCACCGCAATAACTGAACAGTCAATTATTGACTTTAGGCTGAAAAATCAACTTACTGACCCACAAAGTTTTCAAGAATGGTTAAAGACAAATAACACGGATTACACTACCTTTCACACATCGGTCACTTTTGGTTACAAGTTAGAAAAGCTGAAAGCTGTAGTCACCCAAGCAAAACTCCCAGAATATTTTATTGAGCGCAAGATTTTCTTGGATCGGGTGGTACTTTCCCGGATTGTTGTTGATAATCGAGAATTAGCAGACGAACTCCAAACCCAAATTGAAGAAGGAGGTAGTTTTGAGCAACTAGCTAAAGAGTATTCACTTTCAGATGATCGAATTGTGAATGGCATGATGGGAATCGTCAGCCGAGGTAGTATGCCGGATATATTACGGGCAGCTATTGATGTGGCTAGTCCTGGAGAATTGATAGGCCCAATAGAAGTCGTTGGCCAAGACTCTCCCCAAGGAGAAGGGCCTTATGGTTTGTTTCGAGTAGAACAATTTCTACCAGCGTCTTTAGAAGATACTCAACTACAGCAAGCACTACAAAATGAGTTGTTTGAAAAATGGCTAGCAGAGAAAATTCAAAAACTGACAGTCAAGTTACAAGTGAGTTAAAAATTCTGGATAATGAATCTTTACGATTAAAAGTGCTAGCTTCTTTGCCTTGGAATCAGCCACCGCTATGCTGGCTGACTCCCGAACAACAATTCCGATTGGAAAATGAGTGCCAAACCCGCCAGTATCGTCTTGGAGAAAAAATCTGGTCAAACGATCTCGGTGGCTATCAATTTTTAATTGTGGCTGGGAAGGTTCGCTTGCGAGACGACAGTCGCAACAAGTCGGCAAAGCCGCCCAATGGGCTGTCTCAAGAAGGAATTGGCAAACCAATAGCCGCCCTAGATGCAGGGGATTGGTTTGGTGACTTCCAAAAGCTGTCTGCGGATTTTAAAGCTGTAGCTGCTAGTAAAGAAGTGATAGTAGTTTATTGGGATACTGCACTGTGGGCAGAATTTTCTCACCCACAAATTCAGGAATTTTGGCAAGCGTTACCAGTAGAGATGGAGGGACAAAGGGAGACATTTTCCTTCTCTGCCACTCCTTCAGTAACATCAGCCTCGGACGGGACTTCCAGCCCCCACAGCCTCCAACCCCAAAGAGGACTCCCAGCCGCTAATCTAATCACTTCAATTTATCCGTTTGTTGCCAGTTGGAATACCGCTGCTGCCTGTTTAACAATGGTGGCGCAACAGTTAGAAAATTCTGTGCAATTGGAATGGGTGCAGCGTCAACTCAGAGGACAACGCCCAAAACAGGTTGTGGAAGCAGCAGAAAAGTTAGGGTTAGTATTGCGGCGGTTACAAGTGAGTTGGAGTGAGTTGCGACAGTTGTCATTTCCAGCTTTACTACTATGGAATTCTGACTCACCCCAGAGTCCATCCTGGGTGGTAGCTTATGGAGTTAAAGGCGATCGCTTAATTATCGCTAATCCTTTAAATCCCGAACGGATTTGTGAAACCTTGCCGCAGTCGATAGTTGAGGTATCTTGGGATGGACAATTGTGGCAAGTAGAACTCATATCCCAACAAGAAAAATTTAACCTGAGTTGGTTTACGCCAGCAGTTTGGAAGTATAAAGGATTGCTCACAGAAGTATTGTTAGCATCTTTTACCTTGCAGCTTTTGGGGTTAACAACACCGCTAATTACCCAAGTCGTCATTGATAAAGTGATGGTGCAGGGAAGTTTGCCAACTCTTGATGTGATGGCGATCGCACTTTTATGCGTAGCCATATTTGAGTCCGTACTGGGCATTCTGCGCCTATTTATCTTTACCCATACAGCTCGTCGTCTGGATTTGAGTTTATCAGCACAGCTATTTCGCCATCTGATGCGTCTGCCATTAGCTTATTTTGAGTCGCGGCGCGTCGGAGACACAGTAGCACGAGTCCAGGAACTCGAACAAATTCGTCAGTTTCTCACAGGTACAGCATTAACTGTGATTCTAGATAGCATCTTTGCTGTGGTGTACCTGGCATTGATGTTTTACTATAATATCCCACTTACCTTTGTCGCCCTAGCAGTACTGCCGTTGTTTGCCACATTAACAATAGTTGCAACACCAATTCTGCGTAACTGGCTGAACGAAACTTTTAACCGGAGTGCCGATAGTCAATCGTTTCTAGTAGAGACAATCACCGGAATTCACTCCGTTAAAGCCCATGCAGCTGAACCAGTAGCCCGCGATCGCTGGGAAGGCTTATTTGCCCGCTTCATTCGCACAGGTTTTAAAGCTTCTACCACCTCCAATATCAGCAGCAACATTGGTGACTTCCTTACCAATTTGTCCACGATGTTGATTCTCTGGTTTGGTGCCAAGTTAGTCATCGAACAAAAACTCACAATTGGACAGCTTGTTGCATTTCAAATGTTGTCTGGTAGAGTCACAGGCCCGCTTTTGCGCTTAGTACAGTTGTGGCAAAACCTTCAACAAGTGCTACTCTCTGTAGATCGCATTGGTGATATTCTCAACGTCTCCCCAGAAGCTGAATTAGGAACTGGCTTAGTTTTACCACCGCTTAAAGGACAAGTCACCTTCGAGCAAGTATTTTTTCGCTACCGGCCCAACTTTGAAGCAATTCTGCGGGGAATCTCTTTCAGTGCCGAACCAGGGCAATTTGTTGGCATTGTCGGACGTAGCGGTTCTGGGAAAAGTACCCTGTCTAAACTATTGCAACGCCTCTATCAAATTGAATCAGGACGCATCCTGATTGATGGTTTTGATATAAAAAGTGCCGATTTAGCCTCACTGCGGCAACAAGTTAGTGTAGTTCTCCAAGAAGACTTTTTATTTAACGGTTCTATTTTGGAAAATATCACTCTCGGTAGTCCCGACATTACCGCAGAGCAAGTAGTAGAAGCGGCAAGATTAGCGGTAGCCCACGACTTCATCAGTCAATTACCCTACGGTTACGAAACCAATGTTGGCGAACGCGGTACAGCTTTATCTGGTGGACAGAGACAACGTATTGCCCTCGCAAGGCTATTTCTTTCCCAAGCGCCGATTTTAGTTTTGGATGAAGCTACTAGCGCCTTGGATAGTGAAACTGAACAACAAGTACTGCAAAACCTGCAAAAAATTTCCGCCAACCGTACCGTGTTTCTGATTGCTCATCGCTTTGCCCCTCTCAAACGTGCTGACTTGATTTTGGTATTAGAGCAAGGCGTAATTGCCGAACGTGGTACTCACTCACAATTGTTGCAACAAAAAGGTTTGTACTGGTCACTATATCAACGGCAGCAAGCAAATATCTAGTGATGCCAAGTCTAGATTTAACACCACCTTTGGTAGTTCAGCTTTTAAAACACTTCTTGGATAAGCAGCCAACCCCTATTTAACCTCAATAATTCAACTAAAAGCGCTCTCAATCCCAGAGAGCGTTTTGCTGTTTGGTTTGGAAACGGCTATACTTGGGAATTTGCTCCTTTTTTGTTATTATAATGATATCATTTTGATAACAAAAAATAGATAATGAAGCAGCAAATCAAAGAATTTCCTGCATTTAAAGTCAATGGCTTCATAGCTTTGAGCATAATCCTAGCTTTAGCAATTTTTGGCAGTTGGCATATTTGGACAACAATACAGGGATTGATAGAAGTATTAGGCAGAAGTCTTAAGGTAGAAGATTTTGGCGATTTAACAGAAATAGGTGCATGGTTAGGGGCAACACTTATCGTAGTAGTAATTCCTTCACTGTCGGGTTTGTTTACAGTTGAGCCAAATCAAGCAATAGTACTAGTCTTTTTAGGGAGTTACGTTGGTAGTGTCAAGGAACCAGGGTTTTGGTGGACTAACCCTTTGACCAATAAACGCCAGGTATCTTTACGGGTTCGCAACTTTAACAGCAAAATATTGAAAGTAAACGATGCTCAAGGTAGCCCGATTGAGATTGCAGCCGTGGTAGTGTGGCAAGTAGTAGAATCAGCCAAGTCTAGATTTGCGGTTGATGACTACGAGCAATTTGTTGCTATCCAGAGTGAGACAGCAATACGCGCCTTAGCAATCCGCTATCCTTATGACGCGCCTGATGAACAGTCAATTCCTTCGTTGCGTGCAGTACCCGATGAAATCGCGCTTTTCCTCCAAAAAGAATTGCAAGCGAGACTGGAAGTCGCGGGAGTTGAAGTGTTAGAAGCGAGACTTTCTCATCTTGCGTATGCTCCAGAAATTGCTCAAATGATGTTGCGTCGTCAACAAGCCAAAGCAATGATTGATGCACGACGGCAAATTGTTGATAGTGCAGTAGGAATGGTTGATGAAGCACTAAAACGGATCAGTGAACAACAAATGATTGACTTGGATGATGAACGTAAAGCCGCTATGATTAACAATCTGCTGGTTGTCCTAACCTCAGAACAGAACATCCAACCAGTGATTAACACTGGCAGCCTTTACGCCTAAGACATGAGCCAGAAAAAACGGTTTTTACTGCGTTTAGACCTTGAGTTATACGAAGTGCTGGAAAAATGGTCTTCTGACGAATTAAGGAGCGTCAATGCTCAAATTGAGTATCTCCTGACAGAAGCAGCACGCAAAACAGGGAGATGGAAAGAAGATAAGCGCCAAAAAAATACTAAAAAGCACAAGATGGATACACACACGCAAGACACATTAGATGATTAATTCTAAATCCAACACTCGTATTACAGGTGTGATGAGAATGGTGCGCTTTTAAATCAGGTATTTGTCGTCTTATACCATTTCACTTTAAGGTTGATACAAATAGTCAGCAGGGGAGCTCTTGAGCAGAGGAGCAGGGAGAAAGAGTTAGACACAAATCATTTGTATAAAGTATTTCGTGAAATGGTATTAGTCTTGGATCGCTGGGAAGGGAACTAGAAACAATTCTTTTTAAGGTATAAAAATATCTGCGTTAACGGAGTGTAACGCACCCTACTGGCGTGACACAGTTAAGGTAGTGCATTAAAAATCTCTGGAAACTCTAATTTTAGAAATATAATGCAATTTTTATATTGCACCAATTTCGACTAGTTAACTAGTAAAAGTTTAAAATTGACTTGATCAATTGACTCTTAAGAAAAACCACTATTTTTAGAATGTTTTTTGGTAGTAAAATTAGCAATTTATTATTAAATTCCATAGTAATTTTTGACAATAGAGTTTCTTCACACATTAAAACCTTTTTTTCAAAGGTTTTAACGCTTCAATCTGTCAAAAAAAGATTGCTATCTTTGAGAAAAAATTTATGCACATTGATGATGTTAATAACAATATATTGTCAAAAAAACAGCTAAATGCCACTTCAATCTCTTCATTAGATAGCTTTAATACGAAAGATGAATACAGCCTCACTTTCAGCAGACGTAGTAGCTATAAATTAGCCGATGCTGATGTGCAGTTGCTAAATAACGATGAATCTGGAAATAGCAATAACGCTACTAATAATGCTTTTAGCACTCAAAATTATAACTCCACTAATGGCTATGGCTTGATTAATGGAGCAGCAGCAGTGGCTAGAACTATTGGTCAGAATACCTTTGCTGATGTTCCCAATCTTGGTGGCAATAATTGGGGAGCAGACCTGGTTAAAGCACCGGAAGTTTGGGCACAGGGATATACAGGTAAAGGCGTTGTTGTCGCTGTTGTAGATACTGGAGTTGACTATAACCACGAGGATTTAAAAAATAATATCTGGACGAATACCAAGGAAATTGCGGGTAATGGTATAGATGATGATGGCAATGGCTATGTTGATGATACTTACGGCTGGAACTTTGCCGATCAAAACAACAACATTTTAGATGACAACGGTCATGGTACTCATGTTTCCGGCACGATCGCAGGAGAAAATAATAACTACGGTGTCACTGGTATTGCCTACGATGCCAAAATTATGCCTGTCAAAGCTTTAGATAGTTCTGGCTCTGGTTCCTATAGTTCCATATCTAAAGGTATTCGCTACGCTGTAGATAATGGAGCTAATGTGATTAACTTGAGTTTAGGAGGCGGATCTTCTAATCGCACTCTAGAGTCAGCTATTGACTATGCCAGCAGTAAAGGAGTGATTGTCGTCATGGCAGCAGGTAATGATGGTGACTCATCACCAGACTATCCCGCCCGCTATGCATCCAAGTCGGGAATTGCCGTTGGAGCAGTAGATAAGAATAATAATTTGGCCGACTTCTCTAACCGCTCTGGAACAAATCAAATAGCTTATGTCACAGCTCCAGGAGTCAAGATTTATTCATCAGTTCCGAATAATCAGTATGCAACTTATAGCGGCACATCTATGGCTGCTCCCCACGTTGCTGGTATTGTTGCCCTGATGCTTAGTGCTAACCCCAACCTGACTGATGCCCAAGTACGTCAGATTGTCACAGAAACAGCAGGAAATAGTACACAAACGACAAGCTCTAGTTTTAATAGTTCCAATTTTGGTTCTCTAGCGAGTCAGGTGATTGCAGAAACAGCAGGAAATAACACACAAACTACAAACTCTAGTTTTAATAGTTCTAATTTTGGTTCTTTAGCGAGTCAGGTGATTGCAGAAACAGCAGGAAATAACACACAAACTACAAACTCTAGTTTTAATAGTTCTAATTTTGGTTCTTTAGCGAGTCAGGTGATTGCAGAAACAGCAGGAAATAACACACAAACTACAAGCTCTAGTTTTAATAGTTCCAATTTTGGTTCTTTAATCGGTCAGGCAATTACAGAAACTACAAGATATCTAACACCAGAAAAGATCGCTAGTTTTAATAATTCCAATTTTAGTTCTCTAGCGAGTCAGGCAATTACAGAATCCGCAAAATATCTAACACCAGAAAAGATCGCTAGTTGGAATAATTCTGATTTTAGCCCTGTAATTGGTCAGGCAATTACAGAAACCACAAAATATCTGATATCAGCCGAAGGTAATAACATATCAACAAATCCAGAATTATGGTCGCAATTTCAAAACTATGAGAAGATTCTGGGTAGCATCAATGTGAATAGCAATCAGGATGAGAATAATCTAGATTTTGTCAAACTACTAGAGGGAATGCAAAAACAAATAGATCAGTATAGAAAATTTTTGGGTATAGCTTGAAAATTATAGCGATTTGCAGTTAAGTTCAATACTGCTCGTCGGTCGTGAATAAATGTAGGGGTTTAACAATGCTAAACCCTTACTTGTAGCTAATCTAACAGACTTTCTTACCTAACTGAAAATGCCTCATTGAATCGCCGTGTCACAGGCTCAGTAATAAAGGTCAAAATTGACTTCTTACGAGTGACGATTTCACCTGTAGCAGCCATCCCTGGTGTAAATTCTACTTCTTGACCCCGAACATTCACTGCATGTTTATTTAGCTTAATTCTTGTCGGAAAAACTAAACCCAATTCTTTATCAGCAATTGCATTTGGACTGACTTGCATAACTTCGCCATCCACAATGCCAAATTCTTGGAAGGGAAAAGTCGCCATTTTCACTTTTGCCTTCATTCCTTGACGAATAAACCCAATATCGCGGTTGAGAACTTTTACCTCTAGAAGCATTTCTTCCCCTTCGGGCAAAATTGACAGCAATTCTTCACCCGATTGTACTGGCCCCTTGGTGGCTTTTACTTTATAAATTGTACCGGCTACGGGAGCCTCAATCGTTTCTAGAGCTTGTTGCTTCCTCGCCTGCTCTAATTGACCTTGTACAGTTGTCAGTTCTTCTTTACGCTTATTAAACTGCGTCAAAATTTCGCTTTGGCGTTCTGATGCTACACGCTGGGCCTGACTGCGTGCAGCGTTGTAAGCTTGTTCTGCTTGGCGAATTTCCTGGACTTGAGCAGCAATATCTTTTTCTAATGATGTGACTTTATCTTGAGCCTCTGTAATTCGATTCTGGGCGTTGATCACTTCATCTTGCGCTCTGGTGATTTCTGTCTTTGCACGAGTTAATCTTTCTTGGGCATCCAGGTAATCGACACGAGGCACAGCGCCAGGAGTAATTAGAGTGCGTAGGCTTTTTTCCCTTTCTTGAGCAAGGGCTAAATTACTTTCAATTTTAATTCGGATGCTATCTGCATTCACAAGGTTGGTTTGAGCATTGGCAAAGCTGCTTTTGGCATTAACTAAGTTGTCTTGCAATCGAGTCAAGCGGACTTTAGCTTGATCGATAAGTGCTATTTGACGATTTGCTTCTGCTTCCGCCGCAGCTTGACGCGCTTGGTAGTCTTGCAGGCGGGAGTTTAAAAGTTCATCTTGCAGTTTTGTCCCAGTAGTTTTGCCTCCAACACGTTCTGCATCCAAACGTTTTAAATCGTCTTGAATCAATCTGGTAGATTTAGCTAGGCGGGAAACATCGGTTATTTGCAAGTCTGGATCTTTTTGAATCAGAACTTGACCTTTAGTAACGCGATCGCCTTCTTGTACTTTAACAGCGACAATTGACCCTCCACCCAAAGATGTCACCGGTCTTACCTGTGTAGAAGCAATTAATTCCCCCGGTGCTGTTGCGACTTCATCTATTTGTGAGAAGTACGCCCAAGCGATCGCCCCAAAGACGATGGCGCTCATCGTTCCCGCTAATAATCTAGTGTACAGGGGTGGCAATTCCTGTACCGCTTTCCCTAATTCATAAGTAAGTTGTTCCTCCGGTTGGGCGAATCGCTCTTTTGTCTGACGTGCTTGAGCAGCATTTACCATATATTTTTGTCCTTTATCATTAGTCATTTGTCATTTGTCATTTGTCCTTGATTATTCATGAATGACCAATGACTAATGACTAATGACTATTCAAACTGCTAAATAGCGCCGCAAAAAACCTTCTAATGTCTCTAATTGGAAGTTAAAAATCGCCTCTAAATTGGCAATTTCATCTTTTGTACAGAAAAATTCATTTGCTAGCAATGTACGATAAGTTCCCAAAGCTTTTTGGGTTTGGGGATTAAATAAACCTAATGCACTCTGTAACCCATCAATGAGAAATAGGGGTGAGTTAATTATTACTGGTTCTTTGGCGAAAATCCGACCAAAAATCCGGGGAATATCTTCTCGCAATAAAATCTCCGGCCCTCCGACGGGTAAAATCTGGTTACGAGCGCCTTCAACCGTCACAGAATCCACAACTATCCTTGCCAAATCATCTGTACTGACAATTGAGGTACGGTTTTTGCGATCGCCAACCAGCAGATACAATCCCGTTTCCCGAAATCGTTCTACCAGTGGCAGCAAGTTAGATGCTAATCCAGCTGGGCGCAAAATAGTGTAATTTAAGCCACTAGCTGCTAAATATCGCTCTACTGCTCGTTTGGCTTTGAAAACAGGAGCATCTTCATAACCGCGATCGGCTCCCAGTACAGAAATGAAGACAAAATGCTCTACGCCATTGGCTTTCGCCTGGTCGATGAGTTCAATATTAGCGCGGTAATCTAAAGATAAGGCATCGCTATCAGAACCGTGGGCACTGATAATATACCGCACACCCTGACTAGCTTTCTGAATATCTTTTTCCTCTAGCAAGTCACCGATGAAAATTTCTGCACCCCGATGTTCTAACTCGCTGTAGCGCGAATTAAGGCGGACAAATGCCCGCACAGACTGTTCTCGTTGTCGTAGGAGCCGCACAACTCTACGGCCAATTCCTCCGGTTGCACCAGTTACCAGAAACATATAAATACCTAAATTGAATAGTTACAGCGTTTATAGTTGTCAAAATGCTCGATATATGCTCAAAATTCATTGAGCAATACTTACAGGACTTACGCAAGATGTGCCTAAAAACCTGATTATTGCGTAGCGGTAATTCATGAATTACCTCTACTTTCGTTATGTTTATTTTGCGTAAGTCCTAACTTAAATAGAGATATGAGGATATTTTTATACTTTGTTACCATGTTCAAGATATTGTCATGCCAATAAGTCCCACCTTATTTATTTTAATACTTTAAAAATGATCCCCCACATCCTTGTAGATGCAGGGGATAGAATAATGGGATTAGTTTTACTGGCTCAACAAGTCAATAGCTTGTTCAAGCGACATCTTAGCCTTGTGCAAATTCAGCAGATTTTCCTGGTCGTATCGGTCAGGATGGCTCATTTTCCTGCCCTCTAAAGTTATCCGAATTAGTGCAGCTTGCTCATCTGTAGGTGAATTCATCTCATCTATAGCAGAACTGATGACCTGGATAGCGTTAAAGTTAGGGAATTTTAACCCTTTATACGTGGGTTGACTTTCGGACAGATACAGAGGCTATGGAGCGGTTAATTTGGGGTATTACTGGAAAACGCCCAGAGCGAAAACCAAAGCTACAGCCAGTAATTCAAGCCGATGACCTCAGTTCTGAGAAGGGAGTAAACTACACGCGATTGCGAGATTTGCTAGGAGCAGGCGAGTGGAAAGAAGCGGATGAGGAAACTTTAACTGTCATGCTCAAGGCATCTAGTAGGGAAAAGGAAGGCTGGTTTGATACCGAATCTATCAATAATTTTCCCTGTACTGACTTACGCACCATTGACCAACTTTGGGTAAAATATAGCAATAGGCGCTTTGGCTTTAGCGTTCAGAAGAAAATTTATCTCGAATTTGGTGGGAAAGCTGACGGTGAATATTATAAAGAAGCCTGGGATAAATTTTGCGATCGCGTAGGATGGAAAGTGAAAGGAAACAACTGGAAGAAAGAAGATGTAGCTTATAACACTTCAGCACCAGAGGGACACCTGCCAGTAACAACAAGTTTCCTATATCCGACTTTATCCATTCGACTATCACTGCGTCTTTTTCGTCTTCTTTTCTCGCATCAAGACTTGTGAAGTTTAACATATAAGCACTTCAGACTTTTATGAATATTTGTAATAAGGTTGTTTTCTACGAGTTAATCAACTTTTGAGAGATCCGATACCTGGCACTGGCGGTTGATAGGTTGAAAATTTCGCGGTGAACGAGTCATAAACCAATACAGTTCAGATAAGACCAAAACACTTGTAGAGACGGCGATTTATCGCGTCTCTGAACCGTATTTAGTCATAAACAATTCGTAATTAAAAGTTTTCCCAATTTAAAATCCCCCCACATCTTTATAAATGCAGGGGGAGTATTAACAATTCAAAATTCAAAATTGTTTCAGATGGGGATTTAAACGCTTTGTGCAAACAGCCCACTTCAAAACTATTCAGCAGCTTTGTTATTAGCTCTATTAGCACGCGCCTCAGCTGAAGCCATCACCTCATCAAAATTCTCTAGCACTTCGCCAGGGAAGTTTTCCAAAACTCTGGTAGAAAGAGCAACCCGCCCTTTACCCTCATCCAAGTCAATAATTACAGCTTTAATTGGCTGACCAACTTGAAATACTTTTTCTAAAGAATCAATAAATTTCTGGCTTACCTGCTTGATATGAAGTAAGGCGCTCATCCCACTTAAATCAACAAATACACCAAAAGGTTTGATACCAGTAACTTTGCCTTCCACCAGTTGACCTAGTTCTAATAAGCTGAAGTTGCTAGAACGAGTTGCTAATCGCTGGGAAAGGATAAGTTTGTTGGTGTTTTTATTAATTTCCAAAAAGCCTACAGTCAGATTTTGACCTTTGAGTGCTTCTAAATTATCACGCTCTGCCAGGTGCGATCGCGGAATAAATCCCCTCAAAGAGAGAATATCGACAGTGACACCACCTTTATTCACACCCATAACCCGTACTTGCACAGTCTGAGCATTTTCCTGCATTTCGGCCAGTCGTTCCCAGATGTGCTGAATTTCCAACTGCTTTCGAGAAAGGGTGACTTGACCTTCTGCATCTTGATCTCGAATAATCAAAAATTGCATTTCCTCTTGCAATGGCAGCACTTCCGACAAATCGGTAACTGCTCTCAAAGAAGCCTCATCGCGCGGCAGAAAAGCTGACGACTTGCCACCAATATCAACATAGGCTCCATCATGGTCAAGTTGGAAAACTTTGCCATGTACAATCTGTCCCTTTTGAAATTGGTAGTCGTGTTTTTCTAGTGCTTTGGCAAAATCGTCCATTGTAAAGGGCGAATTGGCTGTTTGAGAAAGTTTCGATTCGGAATTCATGACTTTTGAAGATTAGTTGTTATTTGATATGGTGCAACTGAAGTTTAGATTGTCATTTGTCATTTGTCATTTGTCCTTTGTTATTCACCAATGACCAATGACCAATGACGAACTTGGCTGTGTATGCTTCAGTTTAGTTGACCAAAGAGTTGTTTTACTTGCTCCCAAGCATCAGCCGCAGCTTTAGGATTATAACTGGCGCGATGGTCACAGAAAAATCCGTGATCAGCTCCATCGTAGCGAAACACACGATGAGGAATTTTATATTTTTCTAACTCTGCTGCAATCTCATCTACTTGTTCGGCTGGGATGCTAGTATCTTCCTTGCCAAAGAAGGCATAGAGAGTACCTGGAATTTCTCTGGTACGGGTGACAGTAGGAGCGCCACCTCCCGGCGTGCGAGTGGTAATTCCAGCACCGTAGAAGGAAGCCGTAGCTTTTATATCTGGTAAGGTGGCTGCAAGATATGCGACATGACCGCCAAAGCAGAAGCCAATACAGCCAAAACTATCTTTTTTCACTTGAGGCAGATTTTTGAGGTAGTCAATTGCTAGTTGAATATCGCTCAATAATTGTGATGCTTGAGTTTGCATAGCGTAGCTTCTGCCCGTTTCAATATCTTTGGGTGTGTATCCGGTTTCAAAGCCAGGAGCAATTCGTTGAAAAAGGGCAGGTGCGATCGCTACATACCCAAGTTTGGCAATTCGTTCTGTAACTTCCCGAATGTGAGTGTTGACACCAAAAATTTCCTGTAATACCACGACTCCTGGGTAAGATCCAGGTTCTTTTGGCTCTGCCAAATAAGCAGACACTTGAATATTGTCTTGCAAAAGATTAACCGTTGTGGTAATTGTTGCCTGCTCTGTCATAATAATTTTTACCAGTGCTATGTGATTAGCCGTGTGTTTATTTGATATAACTATGCCAGTATGCCTAGCTTTTTTCTAATTAAATTATCAATTACCAATAGTGAGCGCATTAGAAATTTGTATCAGAAAAACTTTATATGTAAATAAACATATTTGAGATGTAGCAAATGTAGCTGGTCACAAAAGGATGCTGAGTTAAAAGTGTTAAGTATAAAAACAACAAATACTCCCCACTCCCCACTCCCCATTACCCCTTATCCCCAGAGGGGGCCCCACCTTCCCCACTCCCCACTTAGTATTCAGGAGGTTTGGTGATGATTCAATTCCGTATTCAGCCAGACAGCGAAATTCCCGCATCAACCCAGCTGTTTAATCAAATCCGATTTGCGATCGCCTCTCGGCAATATCCCCCGGCTTACAAATTACCAAGCACACGGGCACTGGCAATGCAAACCGGGTTACACCGTAATACCATAAGTAAGGTTTACCGTCAACTAGAGGAAGACGGATTTGTTGAAAGTATGGCTGGTTCGGGTATTTATGTTCGTGCCCAAGGTCATGAGGGCGGTAGTAGGCTGCAATCACCAATTCTCAAACAAAATCCTGATGCCTATCAAGTTGTCCAGCAAGCACTTGACGAGCTGCTCTCTCAAGGATGTTCGCTGAATCAAGCTAGAGAGCTATTTTTAGCGGAAATTGACTGGCGCTTGCGTTGTAGTGCGCGGGTACTGGTTGCAGTTCCATCTTATGACATGGGCGCTGGTGAGTTGATGGTGTATGAATTAGAACGATCGCTAAAAATCCCAGTCCAGTTGGTAGCAATGGAAGAATTAACGGCTGTGTTAGATAAAACTACCTCTGCGACAGTAGTTACAAGTCGATATTTTATCAGTAATGTAGAAGCGATCGCAGCTCCAAAAGCTGCACGGGTAATTCCTCTAGATATCTACGACTACAGCAAGGAACTCAACCTATTAAAAACCCTACCAAAAGAAAACTGTGTTGGAATAGTTAGCCTTAGTTCCGGGATTGCACGAGCTGCAGAAGTCATCCTCCACGGTTTACGAGGTGATGAACTACTGGTGATGACTTCGCAACCAAAAGATGCCTATAAACTTCAGGCTATGGTTAAGCGGGCTGAGGTCATCATCAGCGACCAAGCCAGTTTTGCGGCAGTACAAGCAGCCCTGCAAGCATCTGATGAAGATATTATTCGTCCACCAAAGCTGATTAAAGTTGAAAATTATATCGGCGCTAACTCGATTAACTTGCTAAAACGAGAACTGGGTTTGAGTTAATTAGGACTTACGCATATTTCTCAAACTCTCATTCTCTGTGCCGCGCCAGTTGCTAAAGAGCGGGAACGCTAAAAGCGAACAAGTCTCTTAACCGCAAGGGCGCACTGGCTTGTCTGCGCCTCTGTAGTTCCCTATTCCGTAATTAATATCAAGATAATTCGAGTAACATCTTTGAGAGCAACTGATACAGGAGGGATGGGATAGTGCAGATTGTGATTGTGGGCGCAGGCCCAACAGGTGTAACCCTTGCACTGCTCCTTGCAAAACGTGGTATTGCTGTAACCTTGATTGAAGCCGCAAAAGACTTTCATCGGGTATTTCGCGGCGAAGGATTAATGCCTAGTGGCTTAGATGCCCTAGAGCAAATGGGTCTATCGGCGTTGTTGGAGGATATTCCCCATCGGCAACTCGACGCATGGGAATTCATTATCGGGGGTAAGCAGTTGTTTCGAGTTGATGAACCAATGGGAGCAACCCGACCCTGTACACTGGTTTCACAACCACCACTGCTCAAAGCACTGATTTCGGAAGCTCAAACTAATGATGGGTTTGAATTCATTCAGGGTGTTGCTGTCAAAGATTTACTATGGAGTAATCAACGTGTCGCAGGTGTAGTACTGAGCGATGGGAGAGAATTTGCTGCTGACCTAGTGATTGGGGCAGATGGTCGAAATTCCCTTGTGCGACAACGTATAAAATTAGAATTGGTACGCCAGCCCAAAAATATTGATATTCTCTGGTTTAAACTTGCCGCCAGCCCTGAGTTTGCAGAGAATAATGTGTTTCGTACAATTTTAAATGGCGATCGCGTATTTAGCATCTTTCACGGAGCAGAGTCAGGAAAACTGCATCTGGCTTGGGTAATGTCACCAACCGAAAACACTGACTCCAAACAAGCCAACTGGGCAGAAATTTTTGCCTCACTATCACCCTCATGGCTAGCAGAGCATTTCCGTAATCATGCAGACACTATCGAATCCCCGATTCGGCTTTCTGTTGTGGTTGGTTATTGTCCACAATGGCACGTACCAGGGGTATTGCTTCTAGGTGACGCTGCACATCCAATGTCTCCTGTCCGTGTTCAAGGAATTAATCTAGCATTACGTGATGTGATTGTCGCCGCTAATCATCTTGTGCCGTTGTTGCACAAAGAAACTGGACACCAGGATATTGACATGGCACTATCGCACATCCAAGCAGAACGTGAGCCAGAAATTATCCGCGCCCAGCAACTCCAGTTAGAGGAAGCTAGACAAGGTGAACTACTGCGAAAAAATGCACTGCTGCGATCGCTGTTGATTCAACTTGCCCCCTTGCTCCGTAAAATAATTCAAAAGTCTTGGTTAAACCGACAATATGAAATGCGTCAAGGTATCACACAGGTACACTTAACTGTCTAAAAAACCGCTATCAGTTATCCCACTTAGATATTATTCGTCCACCAAAGCTGATTAAGGTTGAAAATTATATCGGCACTAACTTGAATAAACTCAGGATTATGATTGTGGTAATGCAACCTTTATCAATTTAGGACTTACGCACACTCTACGAATTCTTAGCGTTCTTGGCGTCTTGGCGGTTCGACAAATTAAGCTTTTGGGCGATTTTTGCGTAAGTCCTACAATTATCCAATAAAGGAACTATTAAGAGGCGATATGACTATCCCACTTCTAGACCATCCCATACAAGAGAAACTAGTGACTGTCGCAGATGTTTCTTGGGAGGAATTCAAAGGTATTGAGGCACAGTTAAAGGACAACCGCAATGTCCGACTCTCTTATTTGTCAGGAATATTAGAAATTATGTCGCCCATTGGTGAAAAACATGAGTACGTTAAAAGAACTCTTGGCTATTTGCTAGAAGCTTACATGAGAGAGTTGGGTATCCGGTTCTACGGCCGCGGTGGTTTTACTCTAGAAGAACCTGGGTATGCTTCTGGAACCCCAGATGAATCTTACTGCATTGGCAGCAATAAAGAAACGCCAGATATTGTTATTGAAATCATCGTTACTAGTGGCACTATTAACCGCAAAGAGCTATTCAAACCCAAGAAAGTGCCTGAAGTTTGGTTCTGGAAATCTGACCAGATAAAGATATTCCGTTTAAATGCGGCTGGCGAGTATGAAGAAGTAAATCGTAGTGATTTCTTCCCGAATTTAGACCCGGCTTTGTTGCTGCAATATATCGGACATCCTGACCAGTACGACGCTGTTGCCGAATTCGTGCAGGCTATCCGAAAATAACTTCTTGGAACTAACTCTGATGCGAGAACAGATAACAAATATCTTAATCAAAAACGAAAGCTCAACAAAGAGATTAACAAGTTATCACACCTGTGGTTCTGGGATGGAAATTTGCAAAAACTCTTGTACCCGTTGCAGGTAAGTTGCTGCATCTTCCAACATTGGGAAATGTGCTGTATTGGGAATTATTGCAAATTCTACTTTATCAGTCAGTGCTGCTGCTTGACGCCCCATCTCGGCTGGAATAATCTTGTCATACTCCCCCGCCACGAGTAGAGTCGGCACTGTCAGCTTGGCAAACTCTTGTGGCATCAATTCAGCTTGAGCCTTACTGACTGAAGTAAAAATTGTCCCTAAAGCCGCATCGTAATCTGCTTCGAGAAAATCTTGCAAAAAAGCTTGACGCTCAGAATGTGGTATGGAACTATATAAAAATCTGGCCATAAACATCTGGTCAACAAATGGGATTTTGCTTAACCACTTGGGACGAAATTTTACTACATAGCTACCGAATTTATGAAAAGCACTAAAGGATTTTTCGTCGTACTCAAAAACGCCGCTACAGGTTAAAATTCCTCGTTCTACTCGTTGCAGGTAGCGGTTAAAAAACAAAGTCGCAACAGAAGCGCCCATTGAGTGAGCATGAATATACACACGCTGAATATGCAACCCATCTAACAAAGCTGCCAAATCATCAGCGTATTCCTCCAATTCATAGGTTAATTCTCTAATTGCCTCTGATTCTTCCTCTGGTGACTCAGACTCAGCAACAGCTTCACTTGCTTGGGCGATGGTTGGCTTTCCACGAGAACGGCCAAATCCCCGCAAATCGTAGAGTAAACAATCAAATTGCTCCGATAGAGCATTAGCAGTATTTTGCCAATATCTAGCCGAACCAGCCCAACCGTGGATGAAAACCATCATCGGCTTTACCAAAGAACCGGATGGTTTTTTCACCCATTCGTAGTAATGCTCAACGCCACGAACATTAATATAAGGCATTTGTCATTTGTCCCTTGTCCTTTGTCAGTTGTCAGTTGTCATTTGTCCTTTGTCCTTTGTCTTTTGTCCTTACATATTAACTGTTGACCAATGACTAATGACTAATGACTAATGACTAATGACTATTAGGCTGATTCTGGCTTCGGTAGTGAAGATGGATGTATTATCAGTTCAGCAGTTGATCGCTTCTCGACCATCTCCCGTGTTACTGTACAGCGTGTCACATCTTTACGGGATGGTAACTCATACATTACATCCAACATCAATTCTTCAACAATACCACGTAATGCTCTAGCACCAGTTTTACGGCGGTAAGCTTCTTGAGCGATCGCTCGTAAAGCATCTGCTTTAAAATCTAGCTGGACATTATCCATCTTCAGCAGCTTTTGGTACTGCTTCACTAGGGCGCTACGTGGTTGAGTAAGAATCGCCATCAGCGCTTCTTCATCTAGCGGATCTACAACTGCTACCATTGGCATCCGCCCAATAAATTCTGGAATCAGGCCAAATTTTACTAAATCATCCGGTTCTAGATGGCGAAGAGTGTCTGCTGCTCGTTTCTCCTTCGATTGCCCTTCTCCCGGTTGCACAAAGCCGATTGCTTTTTTGCCAACTCTCTGATCTACAATCTTTTCTAAGCCTACGAAGGCACCACCACAGACGAACAAAATATTACTTGTATCAATCTGGATGCAGTCTTGATAAGGATGCTTGCGCCCTCCTTGGGGTGGTACATTAGCGATCGTTCCCTCTAACATTTTCAGCAAGGCTTGCTGCACGCCTTCGCCAGAAACATCACGGGTAATTGACGTGTTCTCGCTCTTACGAGCAATTTTGTCAATTTCGTCAATGTAAATAATTCCCCGTTGCGCTTCCTCTATATCCAAATCTGCCACCTGCAACAGTCGCAGCAAGATATTTTCCACATCTTCTCCCACATACCCTGCTTCCGTCAGCGTCGTCGCATCAGCGACGGCAAAGGGTACATCCAAGATTTTCGCTAGAGTTTGCGCTAAGAGAGTTTTGCCGCAACCAGTCGGGCCAATTAACAAGATGTTGGACTTTTGTAGTTCTATGGCATCATCCGCCCCAGGTTTGCCACTGGCTTTAGACTGAATGACTGCCAGCCGCTTGTAGTGATTGTAAACAGCGACTGATAGCACTTTCTTCGCTTCGTCTTGACCAATAACGTGTTCGTCTAGATACTTTTTAATCTCTCTTGGCTTGGGTATTTGATTAAACGAAATACTAGCAGAGTGGGTACGCCGTTTTTCAGGTGGCTCTGCTCTTGGTGCTGGTTGTGCTGCCGCACCATTGGTATCGAGTAACTCCTCGTCTAGTATTTCATTACACAAGTCAACGCATTCATCGCAGATGTAGACTCCCGGCCCTGCGATTAATTTACGCACCTGCTCTTGAGACTTGCCACAAAATGAACACTTTAAATGGGAGTCGTACTTAGACATACCAGCCTCTTATTTCAGAATGGTGACGTTTTCCCCTGCTACGGGAAGATTTTGTCTGGAAATGACCTGATCAATCAAACCGTAGTTTTTTGCCTCTTCCGCCGACATAAAAAAGTCGCGCTCAGTATCTGCTTCAATTCTTTCTAAGGGTTGACCAGTATGGTGAGCCATTAACTGATTCAACTTAGCCTTAACGTAAAGAATTTCTCTGGCTTGAATTTCAATGTCAATGGCTTGACCTTGAGCGCCACCAAGTGGTTGGTGAATCATAATCCGGGAGTCGGGCAGAGACATTCGCTTACCGGCAGCTCCTGCTGTCAACAAAAATGCCCCCATGCTCGCGGCTAATCCAAAACAGATGGTAACAACATCAGGGCGAATTTGCTGTATTGTATCATAGATTGCCATCCCTGCGTAGACGGAGCCGCCAGGAGAATTAACATACAGTTGGATGTCTTTTTCTGAGTCTTCGGCGTCTAGGAATAACAACTGAGCCACAATTGAGTTGGCTACGGCATCGTCTATTGGCGTTCCTAAAAAGATAATCCGCTCTCGCAGCAGGCGGGAGTAGATGTCGAAAGCTCTTTCTCCCATGCCAGATTGCTCTATCACCATCGGCACGATGTTGCTAGGGCTGCTTAACTGGGAGTTAATGTTTATTCGACTTAAGTTGCTGATTGGGGAATTTCCCGACTGCGATTCAAGCATACAAGCTTTCTTTGACAATTATTTAGGACAAATGTTTCAGCAGCAGATGCTGCTTTTCAACGAATGGAATTTTTATAAGCTACGTGTTAACCATTATGCCTCATATAATTTCCTCTCGTGTAACACACTATCAAGCTCAAGTGATAACAGGTGTCACTATTTGCCGAAAATTCATTAATTCTTTAATTATTTTGACTTCATCCCTGAGTCTTTGGGCATGGGGCATTGGGCATTGGGCATGGGGCATTGGTTATTTCTCCCTGTAATTCCTCATCTCCCTTAGCTTACCCATTTCACCAGTACTTTAACTCAGAACTGGTGAATTAATGGCTGTGGGATTTTTTATTATCCTTCTGTGACTTCTGTAAATGTTTCGCTGTTTCCTTCCTCTGTCTGAGGTGCATCACCATCAGCATCTGATTCTGCATCTTCTGTTTCTTCCGCAGGACTCAAAGAACCTTCGGGTACAAGTTCAACTGATGAGTGTTCTAAGAGCCAATCGACGATTTTTCCGGTTAACAATTCGTTTTCCACGATTGAGCGCAGTTTATCTTCATCAACGTCTTGTTCTTCTGGGTATTGCTCCAAAAGTTCTGTGACTCTGGCTGCGATTTCTTCTGGTGTTACCTCGATAGATTCGCGTTTGCCGATTTCTCGCAAGGATAAGGAGCGTTTGATGCGTTCAATTGCTTCAGTACGCGATCGCTCCCGCAATTGCGGAATAATATCTTGAGTAAACAGCTTTCTCACATCTAATCCTTGCTGAGACAGCCGCATTGCTGTTTGCGTTAGCATTGCATCCACTTCTTGCTCAATCAAAGTTGCTGGTAAGTCAACTTCTACATGCTTGAGCAGTTCCGTTAACAAGGCTTCCTGCTTATTTGTTTTTGTTTTGTCGTCCGCCTCTTTTTGATATCGCTCTCCCAAAGAAGCCCGTAACTCCTCTAAGGTTTCAAAATCGCTGATTTCTTGGGCTAAATCGTCATTTATTTCTGGTAGTTCCTTTTCCTTCAGTTCTTTGAGCGTCACAGTGAAAGTTGCCGCTTTTCCAGCTAATTCTTCATTAGCATAAGGATCTGGGAACTGTGCCGCAATTTCTTTAGTTTCTTCAGGATTCATCCCCACGATTCCCGAAATAAAGCCTGGAATAAATTTATCTTCCTGCAACTCAACTTGAAAATCAGTTGCTTCGGCTCCGGGAATCGGTTCTAGCTCCGCTGTTTCGTCCTCGCCCTCAGTTCTGGCGAATGAACCTTTAAAATCGACTACGGCAATATCACCGATTTGGGCTGCACGTCCTTCCACAGGAATCAATGTCGCCAGTTCTTGACGTTCCTTATCCAGCGTGTTCTCCACTCGCTCTGGATCGAACTTGATTTCTTCAGCTTGGAAGAGCAAATCAGTGTACTGCACTAGATTCACTTCTGGTTCTACATCGACAGCAGCCGAAATCGTCAGGGGTTTTCCCGGTTCATAATTCTTAATCAAATCCTCAAAAGAGGAGCGCAATTGCGGCTGACCGATTGCTGGGATGGCTTCTTGTTTGACTGCTTGCTCAATGCCATCTTGAATTAGTTCTTCCAGCGCCGCTGCCTTGATTCGAGTTGTACCCAGCCGTTGTAGTAATATCGGTCGAGGCACCTTGCCTTTACGAAACCCAGGAATATTGGCAGTAGTCGCTAAGTTTTTAATCACCTGTTCATAAGTTTGCTTGGTAATTTCCGGCGTAATCTCTATTTCCAAGCCAATTTGGCTCGCGGGAAGTTTTTCCTGGGTAACTTTCATGCTTCGTCTCTAGTTTTCTGGTATTTTATACTCCGAGTACACACAAAACGCAATAAAATAATTGTTTGCGTTTATGGCTTGATGTCTCTTAAGGGCAAGGGAGTTTGCCAAAAGGTCTGATGACATCCAAGGATGGATGTTTGTCCACGGGCAAAGATCCAGTTTACTGCCAATGACCAAGGACTTGACATTTTACCTTCATAACAATTTGGTTAATGGGCATTGGACATGGGGAAGAGGACAAGGGGACAAGGAGAATTGGGGACAAGGGGAAAGACTTGTTGCAAGTTCTCACCTCTTATCACCTTGTCTCCCTTGCTCCTCTGCTCCCCTGCTTTTCCACTCCCTCATTTCGCTCATCTTCCCCACTCCCCACTCTCAAAAACTTAGGAATTAATTATTCAGTGCGCTAACGCTGTGATATCCTGGTTCTCAAAGAGTGGTTAGTACCCCGAAATTAAAGTTATAGTATTGAGTCTAGCTATTATCTAGCTATTATTAAGTTGTGTGTGGTACGAGAGCGCATCTGTTACTTAACCGTATAGCTCAGTTTGAAGTTGTGCTGGCTTTATTTAGATCCTAGTTTATTCATCATCTTGATCAGCAAGTTTGCAAACAATACATTTGTTTCTTTAGAGGTAGGATGCTTAGTTAAACGCCTAAGTGCAGATATCTACATTTTTATGAGAAATGGCGGTTTGTTGTAGTATAATATATAGTTATAGTTAAAATTGATCAAAAAAATAAATCAATAAATCACCGTTATTTTAAAATGCAACATCACTTAATTTAATTAAACAAACAAAAAAATAAATGTATTAAATATATAAAGATAGACTAAATTAAAGAAAAATATAAACCTATTAAAAATGTATTTCCAGTCTGCGTTCGCTATTTAAATAGAACCCAATTGTCAATTGTTCCAAGAAATTGCAGATTAAGTCTATTAAAGGAGGAAACAAGTTTGTCGAAATCCTATCGTTTAGCTATTCTAGGAGCGACTGGTGCAGTTGGCACAGAGTTGCTGGAATTATTAGAAAGTCGTAATTTTCCGGTTGCTGACTTGAAGTTATTGGCATCAGAGCGGAGTGTCGGGCGATCGCTACGCTTTAAAGGTGAAAATATACCAATAGAGCAAGTTAGCGATCGCGCCTTTGAAAATGTTGATATAGTACTAGCTAGTGCAGGTGGTTCCACATCCAAAACTTGGGCAGCAGTTGCTGTCGAAAAGGGCGCAGTGGTAATTGATAACTCCAGTGCCTTTCGGATGAACCCGGAAGTTCCCTTAGTAGTACCAGAGGTGAATCCCCAAGCCGCAGCGAATCACCAAGGCATTATTGCTAACCCCAACTGCACAACAATTTTAATGGCTGTGGCAGTCTGGCCATTGCATAAAGTTAAACCAGTGCAACGCATCGTCGCTGCAACCTACCAATCTGCTAGTGGTGCTGGGGCTAGGGCAATGGCAGAAGTCAAAACCCAAACAAGCGCTATACTACAAGGACAGCCACCGATTGCCGAAATATTGCCTTACCCATTGGCATTTAATTTATTCCCGCATAACTCCCCATTAAACGATTTGGGTTATTGTGAGGAAGAAATGAAAATGGTCAACGAAACCCGAAAAATATTTGGTACGCAGCAAATCAGAATCACTGCAACCTGTATACGGGTTCCCGTACTCCGCGCTCACTCAGAATCGATTAATTTAGAATTTGAGACTCCCTTTAGTGCGAAGGAAGCCAGAGAAATTTTAAATTTCTCCCCTGGAGTAAAATTGGTCGAAGATTGGGGAACTAATCATTTTCCGATGCCCATTGAAGCAACAGGTCAAGATGAAGTTCTAGTGGGAAGAATTCGTCAGGATCTTTCTCATCCTTGTGGGTTGGAATTATGGTTGTGTGGCGACCAAATTCGCAAGGGCGCAGCATTGAATGCAGTACAAATCGCCGAATTATTAGTAGAGAAAAATCTACTCAAACCATTAGCTATTAGTCATTAGTCATTGGTCATTGATCGTGGGTCATTGGTAAAGTGACAAAAGACAAATAACAAATGACTAATGACACTTGAAAGCAATTTGCAAATAGGTTATTACAATAGAGAACCACCAAAGATATAAAAACATGGGTAATCAGGAGTGAAAAAAGGGTGGGAGATTTTGGCAATGTTTTAACCGCTATGATTACGCCATTTAAAGCAGATGGTAGTGTCAACTATGATGTAGCGGCAGAACTGGCGGCGCATCTAGCTAACAACGGTACAGATACATTGGTGATGTGCGGCACAACAGGAGAATCCCCGACGCTAAGTTGGGATGAGGAATACCAGTTGTTTGTCGAGGTATTGCAGTCCGTGGCCGGAAAAGCCAAGGTAATCGCAGGTTGTGGATCGAATTCCACCAAAGAAGCGATCGCAGCCACCCAAAAAGCGTCTAAAATAGGAGTACATGGTTCCTTACAAGTTGTTCCTTATTACAACAAACCGCCGCAAGCGGGATTGGAAGCACACTTTCAGGCGATAGCACAAGCCTGTCCCGACTTACCGTTGTTGTTATATAATGTCCCTGGTCGTACCGGACAAAACCTTCAGCCAGAAACAGTTGCCCGGTTAGCTGAGGTTAGCAATATTGTCGGGATTAAAGAATCCACTGGTAATATAGATCAGGCAAGCGAAATTCGTCGCTTGACACCAAAAGAATTCCACATCTATTCTGGTGATGATTACATGACTTTGCCCTTGTTAGCGATCGGGGCAAAGGGTGTGGTAAGTGTAGCTTCTCATCTGGTAGGAAACCAACTACAGCAGATGATTCAAGCTTTTAGTGCCGGAAAAATTGAGGTAGCCAGCGAGATTCATCTCCAACTATTTCCGTTGTTTAAAGCTCTATTTCTCACTTCAAATCCCATTCCAGTGAAAAAAGCACTGAAACTTCAAGGTTGGGAGGTTGGTTCAACTCGTCCGCCGCTATGTGAAGCTGATTTAGAAGTCAGTCAAAAGTTAGAAGCGGTTCTGAAAGAACTTAGTTTAATCTAGCCACCAGCTATTTAAATGTTGGTAGTCTCCTCCTTCCCAAAGATACATATAAACAACGATCATAATTGTTCATAAGTTGCATTTAAAAACCTGTGCTAGGACTGATAGATATACTATGAATCCTTGAGTTTTACAGTTGATTTTATTGAATAAAAAATTGAAATCTTCAATTAAAACTTGATTGCTTTGGGACTGACTTAAAAGACAGATGATGTTGTCTTAAATACAAGGAAAGTTAACTATCAACTTAATTAATCACAAGTAACAATCTCAGGAGAAAATGGCTAAAAACGAAGCTAATAATTCCGCCTTGAAAATTATTCCTTTGGGCGGTTTACACGAAATTGGTAAAAATACCTGTCTTTTTGAGTATGACGATGAAATAATCCTCTTAGATGCAGGATTGGCTTTTCCAACAGAGGCGATGCATGGGGTCAATATTGTTTTACCAGATACGACTTATCTGCGGGAAAATCGGCACAAAATCAAAGGGATGATCGTTACTCATGGTCATGAAGACCATATCGGCGGGATTGCTTTTCATCTCAAGCAATTTGATATTCCAGTGATTTATGGCCCTAGATTAGCAATGGCAATGCTAGAGGGTAAATTAGAAGAAGCAGGAGTCCGCGATCGCACAGAAATCAGAACAGTTCTACCACGTGATGTAGTGCGGATTGGCAAAAACTTTTTAGTCGAATATATCCGTAACACCCACTCCATCGCTGATAGTTTCACTGTTGCCATTCATACTCCCCTGGGTGTAGTTATTCACACAGGGGATTTTAAAATTGACCATACACCGGTGGATGGTGAAAAGTTTGACTTGCAACGCCTAGCAGAACATGGGGAAAAAGGCGTTCTTTGTTTGCTAAGTGATTCCACTAACTCCGAAGTACCAGGATTTACGCCTTCGGAACGTTCAGTTTATCCCAATCTGGAGAGAGTATTTAGTCAAGCACCTGGGCGATTATTTGTCACTACCTTTGCTTCTAGCGTGCATCGTATCAACATGATTTTGGATATTGCCAAGAAGCAGAACCGTGTAGTGACAGTTGTGGGGCGTTCCATGCTGAACTTGATTGCTCATGCCCGCAATTTAGGTTACATCAAGTGTGAAGATAATCTGCTGCAACCATTGCACGCCGTCCGCAATCTACCCGATGAAAGAGTACTGATTTTAACTACAGGTTCTCAGGGTGAATCGATGGCAGCAATGACCCGCATTGCCAACAAAGAACATCCTCACATTAAAATCCGCGAAGGAGATACGGTAGTATTCTCTGCTAACCCAATTCCCGGAAATACGATCGCTGTAGTCAACACCATTGATAAGTTGATGATTCAAGGTGCAAGAGTGGTCTATGGACGGGATAAAGGAATTCACGTCTCCGGTCACGGCTGTCAGGAAGAACAAAAACTGATGATTGCCTTAACTCGACCCAAATTTTTTGTGCCATTTCACGGCGAACATCGGATGCTAGTGAAGCACGGAGAAACGGCTCAGAGTATGGGCATTCCCGCAGAAAACATGATCATTATTCAGAATGGTGATATTGTCGAACTGACGGAAGATGCTATTCGCGTCGCTGGAAAAGTGCCATCTGGTATCGAATTGGTGGATACTACCAGTTCGGGTATGGTAAGTGCCAAAGTGCTGCAAGAAAGGCAACGCATGGCTTCAGAAGGCATTATCACGATCGCAGCTGCCATTGATTGGAATGGTAAACTGTTGGCAAAACCAGAAATTCACCTCCGGGGTGTAGTTACAAGTGTAGAGCGATCGCTCCTACAAACCTGGGTAAAACAACGCATTGAAGAAATCCTCTCTGTGCGTTGGTCAGAATTTGCTCCTAACGAAGGTGAACCAGCAGATATAGACTGGGGTGGATTGCAAGGGACTTTAGAACGAGAATTGCAACGTTCCATCCGTCGGGAATTGCAATGTCAGCCATCTGTGACTTTGTTGATGCAAATCCCTGATGAGCCACCTGTAAAAGTTGCTGATGGCAGAAGACGGCGGACTCGGACTGCTGCTCAAGTAGCATCGTAGGAAATTTAAAGTAAAAATCTCATACAGAGAGAAGTTTGAGCGGCGGCTTTCACCACTCAAATTTCGATTGGCGCAAAGACACAGAATTTTTCCGAACGTCTTTGCGCTTTCTTTTATCATGGGCATAGAACTTGCCTATAGTTTCTTGGAAGCGATCGCCTAAATCTTTCAATGTTCAACTCGACAGAGCGATCTAACTTGTTAAATTGCTGTCGCCTCAAGCAACTCCAACCAATATCTCCTCATTTTTCTCGGCTGCTGAAAGATACAGATTTCTCCATCGCTCGAAGTCGTCAAGATACCATTCATCTGTTGCAAACAATATTTCAGGATCAATCTGTCGAAAAATGCTGGCTCCTTCACTGACTAGCTCATGGGATATAAGCCCCAATGACTCCTCTGTTGATAACACAGTTGGAGCAAGAGTTTGATCTCCGAACATGAGCTTTTCAACAATCTCATCGGCATTCGCAAACTTTCTTCTCGATAGCTCCTGTGACAAACGTTTCTCAATCTCAACAGATGTTTTTTCTAGTAATGCTGTTAAAGATATGCTTTTCTAGGCGAAGCAAAGTATGCGCCATCAAGTTGTACTTGCCAACTTAATGTTTTGACCGAATTCAGCCGAATCACTCACTGGTTCTAAATACAAAGTAAACAACTCACTCAAAACTTCTTCCCCTGCAATTTCTCCAAGGCTGTTAAATCGTTCTAGCTTGCTTTTACAATGACTTTACGATCAGGCGTTGCATTGCTTACATCCATACCAGGCGATCGCTGTCTTTATCCCTCTATATAATATACAAACACTACTATATATATCTCTACTTACCAATTAGATACATTGAGCGACAATGCACAGATTATACGTTTGACACTCAAAGAATTGGATCGAGTTGCACCGAATTTAATAGTACTTATTCTTAACAACAAGAGTGGATGTACTTACAAGGAAATACTAGCTATGGTATATCAACAGCAGTTTGTCAGTTAGTTTATACCATACTGCGAGATGAAATGCAAATATTTCCAGTATCGGTGAGAGCAGATTCTAACTTTTTGTAAAGATTGCATAGGAACTTGGGTAAAGTTATCTGCTTGATATTGAGAAATAAATAGAGATTTCCTTTAAGCATGAAATCAGATGTCAATATCAACGTCTTTAGACCTGTCTAAAACTTTCTTCCTCAACAGCTTACTAGGAGCTAATCAGACAATTTATTTAGATTTCGACGGCAATATCACCTCTGGTACTTCCTGGAACACAAGTAAACGTCCGGCTAACATTATCACCCCTGCCTTCGACTTCAACGGCGATACAGCATCCTTTAGCTCGGCTGAACTTGAAACAATTCAGTATATCTGGCAGCGCGTCGCTGAGGATTTCAGCCCATTTAATGTTAATGTCACAACGCAGGCTCCAGCAGATATTAACGATCTGATTAAGAGCGGCAGTAATGATACTCGCTGGGGGGTGCGTGTTGCGATCGGCGGTAGCTCTGACGATTGGTATGGTAAAGCAGTCGGAGGAGTTGCCAAAGTTGGTTCTTTCAACTGGAATAGTGATACTCCTGCCTTTGTTTTTGCTGAAGATACGTTCGGTTATGAGAAGTATACGGCTGATGCTATCTCTCATGAAGTAGGTCATACGCTGGGACTTGAGCATGATGGACGAATAACCCCCGTTGAAGAATACTACGAAGGACATGGTAGTGGAAAGACGGGCTGGGCACCGATCATGGGATTAGCCTATTACCAAAAGCTAACCCAGTGGAGTAAAGGCGAGTATACTTCTGCTAACAATACTGAGGATGATTTGCAAATTATTACGACCCAAAATGGGTTCACCTACCGGGCCGATGATTGTGGTGATACAATTGCCACAGCAAAGCCACTAACCATTTCTAGTACGTCTATCAGTGATAGTGGCATCATTGAGCGCAATACAGATATAGATTTTTATAGTTTTGTCACAGATACTGGTTTGATTAGCTTGACAGTGAATCCTTTTAGTCGAGGGCCAAACTTAGACATTTTGGCAGAGCTATACAATTCTGCTGGTACCTTAATTGCATCGTCCAATCCAACAGATTTACTATCTGCAAGTATTACAACAAATGTCGTTGCTGGAAATTATTACCTCAAAATTGATGGTATAGGAAAAGAAAATCCTCTTTCAACTGGCTACACGGATTACGGCAGTTTGGGGCAGTACTTTATCAGTGGTACTCTAAACTTTCCTAATATCCAGCGATGGGCAACAGGTCAAGGCGGGTTTTGGGATACTCAAAAATGGCTAGTCGGCGATTTTAACGCAGACGGGAAAGATGATTTAGTCAACGTCTTCAATGATGGGGGTCTAGCCAGTATCGATACTCACTTATCTAATGGTGAGAGTTTTGATATCCAGCGATGGGCAACAGGTCAAGGCGGGTTTTGGGATACTCAAAAATGGCTAGTCGGCGATTTTAACGCAGACGGGAAAGATGATTTAGTCAACGTCTTCAATGATGGGGGTCTAGCCAGTATCGATACTCACTTATCTAATGGTGAGAGTTTTGATATCCAGCGATGGGCAACAGGTCAAGGCGGGTTTTGGGATACTCAAAAATGGCTAGTCGGCGATTTTAACGCAGACGGGAAAGATGATTTAGTCAACGTCTTCAATGATGGGGGTCTAGCCAGTATCGATACTCACTTATCTAATGGTGAGAGTTTTGATAGCCAGCGATGGGCAACAGGTCAAGGCGGGTTTTGGGATACTCAAAAATGGCTAGTCGGCGATTTTAACGCAGACGGGAAAGATGATTTAGTCAACGTCTTCAATGATGGGGGTCTAGCCAGTATCGATACTCACTTATCTAATGGTGAGAGTTTTGATAGCCAGCGATGGGCAACTGGTCAAGGCGGGTTTTGGGATACTCAAAAATGGCTAGTCGGCGATTTTAACGCAGACGGGAAAGATGATTTAGTCAACGTCTTCAATGATGGGGGTCTAGCCAGTATCGATACTCACTTATCTAATGGTGAGAGTTTTGATAGCCAGCGATGGGCAACTGGTCAAGGCGGGTTTGTAGATACTCAAAAATGGCTAATCGGCGATTTTAATAGAGACGGGAAAGATGATTTAGTCAACGTCTTTAATGATCGGGGTCTAGCCAGTATCGATATATTTGGTTCAGCATGAAATATTGACTGATAGCTGTTGCTAAACCTGCTCCTCTACTTTGCCATCCCCATTGAACAATAGATCTCTTGCAAAAGTCCCTAACACCCCACCCCCAACCCCTCCCCAATCCATCGGCTGATGGATTGGGGAGGGGAGAATTTGACGTAAGTCAAAAGCGGGGTGGGGTTCTTTTTTTGATTTATCAAACAGAATTGAGGAATCAGGAGCCAGAATTCAGAATTGAATTCTGTGTGACTGGTGAGGCAGCGCGGTCTTGGGGGTTTCCCCCATGAGCGACTGCCGAACCCGAAGGGCGGATGAATAACTGGGTTTAAGACCCCCGCTAAATCGTACCCCTGCGGGGAAGCAAGCTACGCGCAGCGTCTCTGAAAGAGAAGATTTAGCGGTCTACAATCAGTGACGGGTCTGAATCCCCCACTGATTCATTCTGACCGGAGGCGGAGCGTCTCCGGCTCCGCTCCTGAATTCTGACTTCTGAATTCTTCTTCAAGCAAGAAGTCTATTCTCAAATCGCCACTGCCAACCTAAGTTTTGTGAAATGCAATCGATTCTACTCAATCAAAAATCACTACTTCTACGGTATTCAGCCAGCAATAAACAGGACACACTTACGTGAGAAAGTGGGAACACAGAGAGGAAAAATGCCTTCTAGAATATTATTGATGTTTATACTTAGCAAAAATTCTTTCAGAAAGACCTTATATTAAGTTCTGTAAATGTTACACTAAAACCTATCCAATGATGGATGTCTTTATTAAAATCTAAACTATATCAAGTTATGAACAAGATCGTAATATTACACTACCGATCCCCAGAAATTTGCGATTAACTTGACGTAGTAATAAATTAGGTTCTGACTTAAGTGGCTAATCAGGTATTACATTATATCGCAGTCAGAACGCGATTTTTCCGGGAAAGTTCGTTGCCACGTTGTATATATTCATCAAAAAGGTGAATAGCCTCAATAACACAGAGGGTTAACCATGAAGGTATTCGACAATACCACAAAAAAGATTTTTCTGGCTAGCTGGGTATCAATCAATCAAGCAGAGACTACTGACCATAAACTAACCCAGTTAAACCATTCTGCCGCCAAGCCTCACTGGGATATTCTCCAACCCCTACGGCAACGAGTAGAAAACATTCAAATTCGCGATCGCCAACTAGCTCATCGCTTGTGCAAACTGATTCCGTCTCAGTGCCCCTTTGAGCGCGATGTCAAATTATTTGGGAAAACCTTGTTTCACATCCCACCCATGTGCAAACTCAACCCTTTATATGAAGAAGTAGTTGGTTTACGTTTCCGCGCACTGTGCTATCTAGCCGACGAATGTGGCGAAGATGTATCGCAGTACTGCTGAGTGCTGAGGGAAAAGTGAGGAGGGAGAGAGTAATAAGTGCTGAATTAAAAATATAACTCCTAACTCCTAACTCCTAACTATTTTTTATTATTTTTTTACTATTTCTTTTGCCATTTTTGGATGGCATCCTGAGCATCTTCGTAAGCGCCTGTCTCCTCTGGCACTAAAGCTGCGGTTGCAATTGCGGCATTACGTTCTCCTTCGGCGGCGCGACGCTTGGCCAGGTCTAATATTTTCTCACTCCATTTATCGATCGATTTTTGGGCTGTATCAAAGCCTGGTTGACCAGCTGGTACTTTCTTGGCAACTTCGATCGCCCGATTGTAGGTAGATGCCTGTTCAGACTTAATTAAGGCATTAGCTGCATCTAAAAGAGTTTTGTTACTCACATACTGCTTACCCTCTAACCGCCACAGGTTAATTGCTGCTTGGGCTTTGGCGTAGGGGGCTTCATCTTTGGTGATTAATCGAGCAGCAGCAATAGCGCCAGCATACTGTCTTTGTTTAGCACGACCCTCTGCTAAATCTAAAATCATCTGGCTCCAAATATTAATATTTTCTTGAGCTTGTTCGTACAGTGGTTCACCGGGTTGAATTTTCCGGGCTGTAGCGATCGCCATGCTCAAATCGCTAGCCTGAGTTTGTCTGAGCGACATTTTCGCCAGGTCTAATACTGCTTGATTTCGCTTTTTTGACTGAGAACTAGAGGTTATTTGAGTGCTAGATTGGTTGTTAAGTCTAACTGGTGGAGTGCGTAGGCGTAGCCCGTCGGAGACATCGCTTGGTAAATTCTCGACAACCTGGCGATCGCTAACAGAAGCATTGGGTGATCTACTTGATATTTGCTTAATTCTAAAAGTTTCTTGATTACGCAGAAAAACTACGGCGATTAAACCTGCTACCAGCAAGCTGCCTCCGCCCCACAAGATAAACTGTTTCCAAAAAGGGATACTTGGCTGATTCGCTGGCAATCGAGAGACGTAACCTTTTGAGGAATTGGGGATAAATCTTCCTCTAGTATTTACTCCCAAGGAAGTTTCTGCCATTGGCTGGGAAACTAAGCCGCCTCCTGACTCCTGGACTTTTTTACCCTTCACCAGTTGGGAGGAGTTCACACTAGCTTCTCCCCGTCTGCCCCGATCTACTGAAGTTCTAGAGGAATCGTCGAGGGGAGGAGCTGCAAGGGCAACAGCAAAAGATTCTTCAGGATAAATCACCGCTTCGGCTTGAGAGTTACTTTCCATTGCTAATTTTGGCAAGATTACTTGCTGCCTTGATGGGATGATAGTGGCAGGGTTTTGGATAGGACGCCAGTGGTGATGACATAACTTTGGCACGATTAGACTTAGGTAGCTTTCTAAATCTGCCAAGTTGCTGCCATTACCAGAACGTAAAGCTTCTAACAAAGCTGCTGTAAAGAATCCGTGACCTAATTCGCTACTTTCATGGGAAAATTGCTCTGGTTGGCAAGAAAGAATTGTCGCCAGTTGTAGTTCTTGGGCTAATTCTATTGTTTCTTCACCAACGGGAGCATCCGCTTGAGTGCCAAAAGCGCGGTTAATATCGAGTAGTAGCAATACATTTAAGTCAGCAAGTTGCAGACTTTGCATTAGCGATCGCAATTCTATGCCAGTCTCTTGCACGAGTTCGGGGTTGCCCTCTGCTGGCATTAAATAATCTTTGCCCTTGTAGTTGACTCCATAGCCACTAAAGAATAACCACAGATAGTCTTCCGGTTGCCAACTTGTTGCTGCCAAATCTTCAAGCAGCAGCAAAATATTCTCCTTCGTCGGGTAAGTTGACCTATCCCCAATTGGCGGCGAAGTATCTGTCATGACTTGACAGTGCTTGGGGAGAAAACCTGCCTCTGTCACCAAAAAATCTTCTAGTGCCTCAGCATCTGCTTGGGCACAACTTAAAGGTTGAAATAACTGATATTGATTGATACCAATCGCGATCGCCCAGTAATTTGCCATCCCGCTCTTTGTCAGTTATTGTTGTTTGCTGGTCTTAAAATTGCCGTTGGCTTTGCCAAAAAAAACAAAGCTAACCTATGTCTTATAGTCTAGGTGATTCTGATTGAATCTTAAGTTAGAATGTAATTTTTATTACGTTAATTAGTAGGAAAATACTTTTACCTAATTTCAATAACAGATCATTACTAAGGAGATAGAAGGTCATGAGCAAAATTTCTGCTCACCTACCATCATCGCTCGCCCCCTTTTCAGTTATTAGCCAAATTGCCAGAAGAATCCGGATAATTCCTTTAGTAGTTTTGCTTATATCTACTGTTCCTGCGTGGTTTTTGATGGAAGCGATCGCACCGCAGGTTGTGCGAGCTTACACCGCTAGAGTCGATCTAGCTATTGACCGCCTGCCGGAAGAAAACTATGAAACCGTTCTCAGGAGGGCGGAAGCGGTCGCTAGGGCAGCTGCTCAAAGGAGCTTCGATCAAGATATCTTGGTGACAGATGTTTCCATCATTGTGTCCGTACAAAATTATGGAGCGATCGCACCAGTTCTGACATTAGATGTCAGTCGTCCTCAATGGCGATCGCGTCCCGATGCTCAAATTTGGGCGACATACTTCAAAACTGCACGATCTTTACTTTTCTTTGAAAATAACTCTAATCAAGTTCCAGCAGCTAGCGCTGTGTCAACGCCAAAATGAGGGGTTGAACTAGAAGTCCGAGCCAAAGCTTTCTTGGCTCGGAACCTTGGGGGATTTAAAGAAAGTCATTCTTGCTGTTCTTGCGTCCTTGCGTTAGTCTTAACCCAACTTATTTATTGTTGTCCTTGGCGTCAGTGCATGGCCTAGAATAAGAAGGTTGTCAAGAATCGCGATATCTGCTGACATGGCTGTTCCTAAGAAGAAAACTTCCAAATCAAAACGAGATAAACGTCGAGCTACCTGGAGGCATAAAGCCGTCGTTGAAGCTCAGAAAGCCCTATCTCTGGGCAAGTCAATTTTGACTGGACGTTCTACATTTGTTTATCCAGCTGCTGAAGAAGAGGAAGAAGAATCTTAACAATTCAAAATTCAAACATTTTAGACATTTTCGGATGGAGAGCAGCGCTTTGCGAGAGTTCCCTGGTTTGTGGTAACGGCGGGGGATTTAAACCCCGGCTGAAACTCACAAGCTGATTAGATCGAAAAAAATTGGTAGTGAGTAATTGGGAATATCCATTACCCATTACCTATCATTCTTGAGTAACGATCAAATAATCATATAAATAGTAAAACATCTGGTGCTGTTGGCAACTCAGCAAAAAAGCTTGTAAATACCTTGAGAAAACTTATTTTTCTCCAACTATGCTAGGAAAATTTTTTCAGAAACCAGGCAAAGAAGAAAGCGATCGCGTTCCTCCTGGTCAACACTTAGCTAAAGGTTTCCCCGTATTAACTTACGGTGAAACTCCCCAAGTCACCACTGAGAAATGGGAGTTTCGAGTTTGGGGTTTAGCAAAATCTGCTACCTTTAGTTGGTCAGATTTTATGGCGCTACCTCAACATGAATTCACAGCTGACTTCCACTGTGTAACGCGCTGGTCTAAACTCGATGTCAAATGGACTGGCATTAAAGTTACAGATTTTATGAATCTGATTGAATTAGACCCGAAAGTAGCCCACATTATGGAACACTGTTATGGCGGCTACACCACCAATATTTCTGTAGAAGATTTTCTGCGCGAAGAAAACTTCTTTGCTTTTAAAGTCTTTGGTGAAGACCTTCCATCTGAACATGGTGGCCCGATGCGGCTAGTTGTGCCCCACCTCTACGCTTGGAAAAGTGCTAAGTGGATTAATGGGTTGGAATTTTTAGCTGCTGAAGAACTTGGTTTTTGGGAGCGCAATGGCTACCATCGCCGTGGTGAACCTTGGGCTGAGGAGCGTTACAGCAACGCTTTTGGGATTTAATAGTTAATAGTTAGGAGTTAGGAATTTGGAGTTAAATTTAATAGTTAAAAGTTAGGAGTTGGAAGTTAGGAGTTAGGAATTTGGAGTTAAATTTAATAGTTAAAAGTTAGAAGTTAGGAATTTAGAGTTAAAAATTCATAGCTCATAACTCATAACTCTTAACTCATAACTCCTAACTTTTTTTAACCCAAAAGTTTCTTGATTAGCGGCAATTTGCCCTGATATGGAGCGTATCGCCATTTTAAATCGAGCCAGAAGGAGTTTTGCAATACACTTTTCTTATGGGAAAAGGTGTCAAAGCTAGCTTTACCGTGATAGTTGCCGATACCGCTATCTCCCACTCCACCAAATGGTAAAGACGAGACACCAACCTGCATAACTGTGTCGTTAATACAGACTCCACCAGAGGAAGTTTCTTGCAAAACTCGTTTTTGCAGGTTTTTATCTTGAGAAAATAAGTATAACGCCAAGGGTTTGGGTCTAGAGTTAATCAAGGCGATCGCTTCTGCAATGTCAGTATATTCAATGATCGGTAAAATGGGCCCAAAAATTTCTTCTTGCATTACAGAATCTTCTAGTGAGAGATTATCAATCAGTGTAGGGGCAATATAACGCTCTGAAGCTTGATTTTCTCCACCGATAACAACTTTTCCATCTTTGAGAAAACTCACCAATCTATCAAAGTGTTTTTGACTGATAATCCGGGCATAATCAGGACTGTTTACAGGATTTTCACCATAAAATTCTTTTAAAGATTTTTCCAGACCTTCTATTAAATCTTTTTTGATTGTTTTGTTAACTAAAAGATAGTCAGGGGCGATACAAGTTTGTCCAGCATTAATAAATTTACCCCAAGTAATTCGTCTGACAGTGTGTTCCAGATTAATGTCAGTATCTACAATGCAAGGACTTTTCCCACCCAATTCTAAAGTCACTGGTGTGAGATATTTTGCTGCTGCTGCCATAATAATTTTGCCCACAGCTGTGCCACCAGTAAAAAAGATATGGTCAAACTTTTCTGCTAGTAGTTTTTGACTTGCTTCCACGCCTCCTTCAACCACTGCAAGATAAGCAGGGTCAAAACATTTGGCAATAATTTTAGCGATGACATCGGAGGTATGAGAAGCAATTTCTGAAGGTTTGATAATTGCACAATTTCCGGCTGCGATCGCACCTATTAACGGTGAGATAATTAACTGAAATGGATAGTTCCAAGGCCCAATAATTAAGACAACCCCTAAAGGTTCTGGATAAATTCTGGCTGAGTAGGAAAAAAAATCCCAGGAAACGGCTGCTTTTTGGGGTTTAGTCCAGTTTTGAAGATGTTTGATGGCGTAATCAATATCCTTAACTACGCTGATTTCTGTAAGGTAAGTTTCTACTTCAGGTTTATGTAAATCCGCTTGTAATGCTTCGACTATTGACTGTTCATGCTCAATGATTGCTTGCTTAAGAGTTTTCAATTGTTCAATGCGAAAAGTTACATCTTTAGTTTTGCCCGTTTGAAAAAACTCTCGCTGATTCTGGATAATATTGCCAATGTTAGATAATTCAGTGGTAATCATTGTTTTATCCTTTCAAAAACTATTTAATGCTATTATCTCAACATATTTGACTTGTCAATTTTTAGCGTTTAACTTTCTAATTTTAATTTTTATTTAAATTATCGGGAGATAGTAGTAAGGTTATAAATCATGAATTATCAGAATAAAAAACTCTACAATTCATAATTTATAATTAGTAATTTTATCATATTTTGGTGGGTATAAGCACAATAAATACACTACCTTTGCCCAACTCAGAATTAAGCAGAATACTGCCTTGATGTGCTTCGACAATTCGCCGAGCAAGATACAGTCCTAAGCCACTACCAGAACTCTTGTGACTGCCTTGGCGAAATCGTTCAAATATGGTTGCTTGTTCTTCAGGGGGAATACCCGAGCCGGTATCCGCTATTTCAATTCTAATGTAATCAACGGAATTGGATGTTTCAGAGAACTGAGATTGATTACTTTTGTTGAACTGACGTTGGGAAGTAAAACGAATAGTAACAGACCCGGAGTCGGTAAATTTGATCGCATTTCCGATGAGGTTGGTGAATAGACGATGTAATTCCAAGCGATCGCCCATCACTGTGTTTGTGCTTGACTCTTCAGTAACGTCCAAATTTAGGGACAGTGTTTTATCTTGAGCTAAGGGTGACAATTCTCCAGTCACTTCATCTAGCAATTGGCCCAGATTAACTGGTTGAAATGCCAAACTTTTGCGACCTGCTTCAAAGCGATAAACTTCTAATAAAGTATTCACCATAGAAAGCAGGTTGATATTGCTACGCGCCATGATGGCGATGACTTCCTGCATTTGCGTTGATAATGTTCCCAATGCACCTTGCTGAAATAGCATTAACATGCGATCGGCGGCTACCAAGGGAGTGCGTAAGTCGTGGGTGAGACGGGAGACAAAATCTTCTCGCTGGCGGGCAATTTCATCACGTTCATCCATACTATGCTTCAAACGTAAGAGCGATCGCACTCGTGCCAGTAATTCATCTACTGTTACAGGTTTGCGGATAAAATCATCAGCACCCAAGTCTAGTCCGTGGGCGACGTTGGGCGCATCGTGGGCAGTGATCAGCAATATGGGGATGTATTGCGGCAATTTCATCTCACCTCGAATGTGCTTAGTGACTTCGTACCCATCCATACCTGGCATCATCAGATCGAGCAGAACCAAGTCACAAAGAGAAGCTTTCAATTCTGCCAAAGCCGAAATTCCATTTTCTGCCGTGCTAACCGTGTAACCTTCTTCTTCCAAAATAGTTTTGATCAAAAACACATTATCAGGAGAGTCATCAACAACCAGAATTTTTCCAGAGCGAGAAGATTGTGAAGTCATAAAGTAAATTTTTTGGGAAACTGGTTTACTGGTATAGTTTTTTAGATAGTTCTCTTAAGTAAACTCCTCTAAAGAAAAATTGTTTACCAAGAAATTTATATAAATGTGTTTTAAAAACTACTTTACTTACCTTTTTAGCAGATAGCTACAAGCTAATCGAATTATGGCTCGTAAACTTCTAGAACTGAATACAGAGCATCGCAGTACCATTTTAGTTACCAAATGTATCAGTAGGTAGGGTATCAGCTACTAATAAATTGTTTAGAGAAAAGCATAAACTAGCTTCGGTTCCGTAAATTGCAATAATTATAGTCAAATTTGTCAAAATTTCTGGATATTTATCTGACTATGCCAACTTTGCCAGCAGCCAGCAAAAGCGCTAGATTTTTCATTAGCTACCGCAGCCAAGATCCAGACTTGAGCCTTGCCAAGGATTTTTATGAAGCTATTAAAGCTGCTGGACACGAAGCATTCATGGCGGGGGAGAGTATTCGTCTGGGGGAAAAATGGCCCCAGCGCATCGATGAAGAATTAAAACTGTGTGATTACTTTTTGTTGCTTTTGTCTGAGCGATCGGCAACTAGCGAGATGGTAACAGAAGAGGTGAGACGGGCTAAAGAGTTACGGGATGGCAGCGATCAGCATAAGCCAGTGATTTTGCCGATTCGCGTTAACCTTCCTTGGAGTACGCCACTGAATTATGATTTGCGGGGTTATTTACAACAGATTCAGCAACGAGAGTGGAATTCACCTGCCGATACTCCCAGAATTTTACAGGAAATTTTTAGTTTACTGACAGACGGAAATGCAGAAACATTGGCAGATGGGGAGATGGGGAGAGAAGAAAGTAGTTATTCTTTCCCTTCATCACCCTTTCACCCTCTGACTCTTTCACCGCCTCTACCAGTGGCAGAACCAGAATTGCCTGAAGGACAGGTGGATTTGGCTTCGGCGTTTTATATTGAGCGTCCTCCCATCGAATCTCGCTGCTACGAGGCAATTTTGAAGCCAGGATCTCTGATTCGGATCAAAGCGCCCCGGCAGATGGGTAAAACCTCACTCATGGCGCGGATTCTTTCTCAAGCGTCACAACAAGATTATTTAATCGTGCCTTTGAGCTTTCAATTGGCAGATGGAAAGGTTTTTGCAGATTTGGATAAGTTCCTTCAGTGGTTTTGTGCCAGTATCGGACGGAGGTTGAGGCTACCCAACAAGTTAGCAGATTACTGGGACGATATTTTTGGCAGTAAGGACAATTGCACCGCTTATTTCGAGGAATATCTTTTGCCAGAAATCAACCAACCTCTAGCATTGGGATTGGATGAAGTTGATCGTATATTTCAATATCCCGAAATTGCTAATGACTTTTTTGGACTGTTACGCGCTTGGCATGAAGATGCTAAAAACCGGGATATTTGGAAAAAACTGCGGTTGGTAGTAGTGCATTCTACAGAAGTTTATATTCCAATGAATATCAATCAATCGCCATTTAATGTAGGCTTGCCGATTGAGTTATCAGAATTTAACGTTCAACAGGTTCTTAATTTGGCACAAAGACATGGACTTAATTGGAGTTTGACCCAAGTTGAACAACTAATGGCAATGGTGGGAGGACATCCCTATCTTGTACGAGTGGCACTTTATCATATTGCCAGACAGGATATTACGCTCAATCTGCTTTTGCAAACAGCCCCCACAGAAGCTGGCCCTTATAGTGATCATTTACGTCGGCATTTGTGGAATTTAGAACAGCGTCCAGAATTAGCTGCTGCTATCAAAAAGGTAGTTGCCAATACTAGCCCAGTTCGGTTGGATTCGATACAATGCTTTAAATTACTCAGCATGGGTTTATTACAACAGCAAGGAAATGATGTAACGCCACGTTGTGATTTGTATCGTCAATATTTTTGCGATCGCTTGAGAGTTAGCTGATGAATATAGAACAAAACCCAGCTTATGAATATCAAGTTGGTGGCAGTTTGCCTGCTGATGCTCCTAGTTATGTAGTGCGACAAGCAGATACAGATTTATATGAGGCATTAAAGGCTGGGGAATTTTGTTATGTTCTAAATTCACGGCAGATGGGCAAGTCTAGCTTGCGAGTGCAAATTATGCAACGCTTGAAAGCAGAAGGTATTGCCTGTGCTGCGATTGATCTTTCGGTAAGAGACACCGAATTAAACCAGTGGTATGCAGGCTTAGTCCAAAGGCTAGCGAGTAGTTTCAACCTCTCCGGTAAAGTTAATGTAAGGACTTGGTGGCGTGAGCGAGACCTTCTTTCTCCTATGCAACGATTCAGAGAGTTTATTGATGAGGTGCTACTAGTAGAGATTCATCAAAAAATTGTTATTTTTTTAGATGAAATTGATAGTCTTCTAGGCTTAGATTTTCAAGACGATTTTTTTGCGTTTATACGAGCCTGCTATAACCAACGTGCTGATCAGCCAGAATACAAACGTCTTAGTTTTGCTCTATTTGGGGTAGCAACACCCTCAGATTTGATTCGGGACAAAAACCGGACTTCGTTTAATATTGGTCGGGCGATTGAACTAAATGGTTTTCAGTTACAGGAAGCTGAACCTTTGGCTAAGGGATTAGTGGGCAAAGTTAGTAATCCTCAGGATGTGGTGAGGGAGGTCTTAACTTGGACTGGTGGACAACCATTTCTTACCCAGAAGCTTTGTCAACTCATCCCTGCTGATATAGAAGCGGCTGGAGTTGAAGAATTGGTGCGATCACGCATCATTGAAAATTGGGAATCTCAGGATGAACCAGAGCATTTGAGGACGATACGCGATCGAATTTTCCGGGATGAGCAACATACAGGTAGATTGTTAGGAATTTATCAACAAATTTTGCTCATAGGAGAAGTTGCAGCTTATGAAACTTCGGAACAAATGGAATTGCGACTATCTGGTTTAGTAATTAAGCAGCAAGGAAAGTTAAGACTTTATAATCAAATTTATGCAGCCGTTTTTGATCAAAATTGGGTTAATAAAGCTTTAGCACAGCTACGTCCCTATGGAGAATCGATTATAGCCTGGTTAGATTCTAATTGTCTGGATGAATCACATCTGTTACGCGGCAAAGCATTGCAAGATGCACAAATCTGGGCATCAGGGAAAAGCTTGAGCGATCAAGATTATCAATTTTTAGCTGCTAGTCAAGAACTTGATAAACAAAATATTCAAATTGCTTTAACTGTTAAAGAAGAAGAAACTCGGATATTGGCTGAGGCTAATTACGTACTGACTCAAGCTCAACAGAAAGCTAAACAAATTTTAAACATAACTATTGCCGGATTAATTATAATGTTACCGCTTGGCAGTTTACTCAGCTTTTTAGTTTTTATACCTTCATTTTATAATGCTTATAATCAGCTAGGTTTACTTAACTATGAGGCAGGGAAGTGGAAACAAGCTTTGCAATATTTTAATTCAGCAATTCAATTCAACCCCATTTCCCCTGAAGCTTATTACAATCGCGGAATTGTGCATGATAAACTTAATGATTTTGAGAAGGCTAGGCATGATTATGAAACCGCAAGAAAAGGTGATTTCGATGCAGCATTCAGTAAACTTGCTCGCCTATATATCATAGGAAAAATTCCAGGTAAAAATTCATCCGATGCTGTTAAACTGCTTGAGCCACGCCTAGCTCACAAAATAGAGGATGATGTGAAATCTGATATGCTCAAAAACCTTGGTTGGGCTTGGTTTATGCAAAATCGCTACGACTTAGCTAAAGATTACTTGCAGAGGTCTATTGAGTTAGATAAGAAGCGGTCTACACAAAAATGGCATGGTAGCGCTTACTGTTTATTGGCAGAAGTTCTAGAACAGCAAGGTAGTGAGGATAAAGCTTTGATGCAATGGCAGCAATGTTTCAGCTATCAAGAAGACTTTCCTGAAAATAAAAAATGGTCTGAGAAAGCGATTAAACGCTTGGCTAATAAAAAACTATGAATCATCAAGGTTATATTTCTTTATTCTTAAGCTTAATATTGAAAACGATAAGTATAGTAATTATAAGTAATATAACCGTCAGAACAATGAGAGCCATAGCACAGCAAACACCCATCGCCCGGATTACAAATATTGAGGGAGGCAAAGTATGGGTTGTGAAGAATAGTTCAAAATCAAAAGAGGCAAATCTAGGCGATAATCTGTTTATTGGTGATATGCTGCGGCTAATTTCAGGCACAAAAGTTGTTGTCAAATGCCGTGATGGCAAAGAATATAGGGTCGATAATGTTCTACTTTGGTCTACCAGTATTTGCCGTCAACCTGAAATTTTGGGTAGTGATTTAAACAAGTTAAGAGAAAACTTTAAAGAAAATCCTTATGTATTAATAGTGACTGATGGTGATGAAAAAATTTTAAATAGAATACGTGACGTACCTGGGTTGGAAGATGCTCAGTTTGCTAAAACTAGAAAAGGTTGGAATTATGTTTATATCCGAGCTTATCCTAACAGCAATGAAGCTGAAAGTATGCGTAACTCTTTGAAAAAGCAAGGAATTAGAGCTCGGCTTGTGTATGCACCCAAAGACCTTTGATAATTAACAGAATAGGTTTACTAACTCTTGATTATAAAAAATCTATCATACTGTGATCAGAAAACAAGCAATCACTCATTTTCCAAAGCTTATATCATTCAAGAGTTGCTGAAATTATGCTGTGGAAGGAATTGCGATCGCACTCTCACCATCAAACAAGCGATCGCATTCTCACACAAAGCAGGCGATGTCTGGCGACAAGCCACTATGGATGTACGCTCATCTCCCAGAGGTGAGACTATCTAAAACTTGCTGGAATTCTCCTGTGGAAGGAATTGCGATCGCATTTTTATGAAGCGTTTTTAGTACAGATGGTTCTTCTATCCTATTGATAACTTCCACAATAGAGCTTGGCACTTCTCCAAACCTTGTTTCTAGAACTGTAATTATGCTTTCTCTAGCAGTTTCGACAATTCCTTCTTCTTTTGCTAGCCTTTCAATACTAGTTACGTACCGCATTCTATCTGCCTCCTCGTAACTTCTTACTACTATTTTAAAACTAAGCGCCAACTCTTTTGGCAAAACCATTATCCAGTCGATGAACCGAAATAATTCCCGAATATCTTCCCGGCTATATCCCCGTTCATACAGCCGTCTAACTAGGCTTAGTTTCCACTGTAGCCGATTTTCTGGGTTTCGTTGCGTTGCCTTGGTCTTGAGATGCGCCATCACAATTACACCAAAGGGGTTGGTTGTTTGCTCTAGGGTTTCCCACCTTTGCTCATAGTCCAACAGTTTCGCCACAGGAAACTCTAAGCTAACGCGACATCCGCCCAGTTGATAGCTATAACTGGAAGGTCGCCAATTCGCTTGTTCATCTGCTAAAACTGCTAAACTAATGACTCGCTTTTTATGGCGGTCAAACAAGCGGTAATTATATGTATACATCCTTTCAGCAAATTGGCTGTCATATTGCCCCTGGACTTCCACATGAACCAATACCCAAGCTTCCTCTCCATCCAGTAGCCAAACTTTTGCAACTTTATCGACTAAACGCCGCCCAATTTCTGCATCCGGTTCTAGCTGTTGCAGTTCTGTGTCCAGAAATTCATAAGGTCGCGTCCAGTCGATTTCGGCATAAGCTTGAGTGAAAAAGAATTCCAGAAAGCGGGGAAAATATAGCTCAATAACTTCTTTCCAAGGACTATCGTAATCAGTAAGTTGCTCGGTCATGAATTAAAACAAAAAGTACCTCTGTGCCATTGGTAAAACTGTCGCAGGTTCACAAATCAGCAACTCACCATCAGCCCTGACTTGGTATGTTTCTGGATCAACTTCAATGTGGGGTAGTGCATCATTCAGCTTCATATCCCGCTTACTCAATTGGCGTGTTCCAGAAACTGCAACTGCTGCCTTCTGTAAACCTAGCTGGCTGGGAATTTCTTTCTCTAAAGCTGCTTGGGAAACAAAAGTTAATGATGTGGCATGACGCGCCCCTGCAAAACTACCAAACATCGGTCGCATATACACTGGTTGTGGTGTGGGAATACTGGCGTTAGCATCGCCCATTTGTGACCATGCAATCATTCCGCCTTTAATCACTATCTCTGGTTTCACGCCAAAAAATGCCGGACGCCACAAACATAAATCTGCTAATTTTCCCTCTTCCACTGAACCCACATATTCAGCAATTCCGTGAGCGATCGCCGGATTAATCGTATACTTAGCAACATACCTTTTTGCCCGAAAATTATCTGCTGGTTGCTCAGTTTCTTGTGGATTAAGAGTTCCCCGTTGCATCTTCATTTTGTGAGATGTCTGCCAGGTGCGAATTATCACTTCGCCTACCCTTCCCATCGCCTGGGAATCGGAAGAAATCATACTAAATGCGCCTAAGTCGTGCAAAATGTCTTCGGCGGCAATGGTTTCCCGGCGGATGCGGGACTCGGCAAAAGCGACATCTTCAGCGATCGCTGGGTCGAGGTGATGGCATACCATCAACATATCCAGGTGTTCATCTAAGGTGTTGAGGGTGTAAGGACGTGTGGGGTTGGTGGAAGAAGGGAGAACGTTGGCTTGGCTGCAAACTTTGATGATATCTGGTGCGTGTCCTCCGCCTGCGCCTTCGGTGTGGTAGGTGTGGATGACACGGTTCTTAAAAGCGGCGATCGTATCTTCGACAAATCCGGCTTCGTTCAGGGTATCAGTATGAATCGCTACTTGCACATCATATTCATCGGCAACGCTGAGGCAAGTATCAATTGCTGCGGGTGTGGTTCCCCAGTCTTCATGCAGCTTTAACCCCATTGCACCGGCGGCTACTTGTTCTACAAGTCCTTGGGGTTGACTGGCGTTACCTTTGCCCAAAAATCCTAAGTTGACGGGAAAAGCATCAGCAGCTTGCAACATTCGGTAAATATTCCAAGGACCGGGGGTACAGGTAGTGGCATTTGTACCGGTAGCCGGGCCAGTACCACCGCCGATCATAGTGGTAATACCGGAAGCGATCGCCACTTCAATTTGTTGGGGACAAATAAAATGAATATGGGCATCAATACCACCAGCAGTGAGAATCATTCCTTCACCAGCTAAGGCTTCAGTTCCGGGGCCAATAATAATATCTACATTATCTTGAATATAAGGATTTCCGGCTTTACCAATTTTAAAAATCTTGCCATCTTTAATGCCGATATCTGCTTTGACAATACCCCACCAATCGAGAATTAAGGCATTAGTAATTACTAAATCTACAGCACCATCTGCGTTAGAAATTGGGGATTGTCCCATCCCATCTCTGATGACTTTACCGCCGCCGAATTTTACTTCATCGCCGTAGGCGGTGAAATCTTGTTCAACTTCAATAAATAATTCTGTGTCTGCAAGTCGGATGCGATCGCCTACTGTTGGCCCATAAGTTTCGGCGTAGGCGCGGCGATCCATTCTGTAAGGCATAATGCTACTCCTGATGATGGTGTTGATTTTAATATTTATTTTTCAGCAACCTTATGGAGATAAGGTGATAATTTTTGTATAACTTGATATTTTGACGATGGCAGTAAATTTAGGGAAATAAATATTAAGGCGCTTTCGAGAATTTGGGTTTATGCTATAACTGAGCGTTCTTGGAGGCGTAGACAGAATGACTTTAGCAGATGTAATTTCCATAGCTCGAAAGCTTTCTCCATCAGAAAAGCTCAAGCTAATTCGTATCCTTGCCGAAGATTTAGATACAGTCGAGGATATTTCTCCATTAGAACCCTTCAAAACCTACGATTTACCTACTCCTTATAATAGCTTTGTAGCTGCTGCAGTCATGATGGAAGCACTCAACTCACAGAATTCCAGTCATTAAGCTGTATGCGATTCAATTATTCCACTACAAGTTCCACTTAAAACGAATTTGATAGCTTACCCAGAATTCCCCTAGTTTTAGTCGAGAAAATCACAGCATAGAAGTAAATGGTTTAGTTGATAGCGGTGCTACTGTCAATGTTATGCCTTATCAACTAGGGCTTCAGTTGGGTGGGATTTGGGATGAGCGTAAAGCTATTATTCAATTGGTAGGAAATCTCAGCAATCAACCTGCTATAGCATTTTTCGCAAGGGCTGAAATTAGCAATTTTCTACCTGTGCAGTTAGTATTTGCATGGGTAAGCAGTCTTAACGCTCCTTTAATTCTTGGACAAACTAATTTTTTCTTGGAATTCGATGTTTGTTTTTACCGTTCCAAATTGGAGTTTGAAATTAAACCTATTCAATAAGCTTTTTTAAACACAAAGGGATGCTAAGGGAAGCGCAGAGGTTCGCGGAGGGTTTTTAGAGGTTTCCGTTAATTTTGGCGTTGAAGCCGTAGACTTGGCGAGTACCAACGAGGGGGACTAGAGTTATTTCTTTTTCGTCGCCTGGTTCAAAGCGAACTGCGGTTCCGGCGGGGATATCGAGGCGCATTCCTCTGGCTTGTTCTCTGTCAAAGTTTAAGGCGGTGTTAACTTCATAAAAGTGATAGTGGGAACCGATTTGTATGGGGCGATCGCCTGTATTTGACACTTGCAATTTTATAGTTGGACGACCAATATTTAGTTCAATTTCACCTTCTGGTGTAATGATTTCTCCTGGGATCATGTTCAATCAACCCAAATAATTTAAATTAGGACTTACACACACTCTGCGAATTCCTGACGTTGTTCTTTTCCTTCGCGCAGCGTGTCGCAGACAGACGCTTCTCTACGAGAGGCTTCGCCAACGCGTTGGCGGACTCTCTCATAGAGAAGGAGTCTTAGCGGTTCGATGAGTTAAGCTTTTTAGCTATTTTTGCCGAATTTTTGTTAACTTTTAAAAAGTTTGCTTGTTGACCCTTGAGGTCTGTAAAAGTTTCAATAATGTCAGTTTCAAATTTGAATGGAAAGTTAAATTTTGATTTCCACGGATATTTAATTTGCTGTTCTTGCCACCGTAGATGTTCCATTTTCCAGGAATTATGGTAATCCAAAAAATCTAGATAACTGTTTGGCATTATTTCACCTTTAATTAAGTGTGTTTTTGACATCAAAAGCTTTTTGATTTTTTCGTGGCGAGGAAAAGCATCTTTTTCTATCCAAAAAACCCACAGTTTAATTTCTTCTTCGTCTCGCAATGGGAAAATTATACGATCATCTTTTTCTACTACTTTCAGAGATCCTGAAGTATGTTTTTTGCCCCGCATTTCTGTTAACTTTTCTACTAAATCTGTATAGGTACGTCTACCTTCCCAAATCAGAAAAGCAAGTGGCCCGTATAATTCTTCTAGCTGCTGCTCAGTATATTTTAACGATGCAGTTGTCTGCTGATTTTCTCTGTCTCTGTTGCCAGACATAATGTGATTAACTATTCCGGCGACAACGGCAAAGGCAGTAGTTATGGCAGTGGTTATAATAGTTGCTGTAAAGCCAGTGTTTCCTGTAATCATTGCCTTTATACTTGATGATAGTCAAGCAGTATACTTCTAATAATGTGTTAAATTATATACTTTATTAATCAATGTCTATAAAAGACTTTTGTCTTTAAAGTAACACACTATAAAGTAAATTTAATGAATTGGATTATGTACTGTAACTAACTTTGTACCATCAGGAAAAGTTGCTTCAACTTGCACTTCATGCACCATTTCAGGTATCCCTTCCATGACATCATCTCGCGTCAATAGAGTTGTACCATAACTCATTAATTCAGCTACAGTTTGCCCATCTCTCGCACCTTCTAAAATGGCAGCAGAAATATAAGCGATCGCTTCAGGATAATTCAGTTTTAAACCCCTTGCTTTACGTCTTTCTGCTAATAAAGCAGCAGTAAAAATTAATAGCTTATCTTTTTCCTGCGGCGTAAGTTGCATTCTTCTATCCCTCTTGGCGTTCTTGGCCTCTTGGCGGTTCGTTTAAACCTGCCAAACTCTTGGTATACAATTACCACGATTCAAAAAAGAAACTCGCAGCAGCTGCCAAACATCAATAAACCAGTTTCTCACTTCAGATGTAGAAGCACCGCGATATCGACACAATAATCCATGTTGTAACCGGCTAACACCCGCTTCTCCTTCCCCATTCCATAAATTTCGCGTTTTTTCGACAATTTCTCCTGAAACTGCACCACCAACCCAAACTAGACTACCTGCTATTGGTTTTCCAGCCAAACCGTGAGAACTGTGAAAAACATCTTCACTACCCCGTAACCATTGCCGATCAATCCACAAAGGAACATCTTGTTGCCAAATTTCCGTGTGCGATCGCCATTCTCCAAGGTAAAATTTTTCACCTCTAGCACTGCGACCAAATCGGGTAATTTCCCAGCCTAACCAACTAGCCCCGGTTGCTAATTCTACCCGTAAATCTTGCCGATAAATCGCACCGTTAAATAAAATTGTCTCTTGGGGCAACCATTCTAAACAAGCACCAGCATCAACTTGCATCTGGATGGTTTGTCTAGCTGGTAAGCCATTACTGCGGTATATCTTGCTTGCAGCAGCTGTAGTGATTAAGGCTTGGGCTTGGGGTTGCAGGTGGATGTTAGAGGATAAGCGATCGCCTCCCACCATTCCCCCAGCTGTATGTAAAATGACGCTATGACAAACTTTTTTCCCTTCTGGGTAAAATGGGCGTTGTACCTTCAGGGGTGCTTGTTGATGATTGTAAATTAATTGGGTTTTACTCTGGCGATCGGCATAGACTAAATTAAGTTTGCCATGCCAACCTTCTGATATTTGCGGATTACAGATCATTTATAAATTCAAGATTAAAGTTCAGAGACCTTATATTTATTTAATGCATTCTCTGCTACTTTACTTGCAATTTATCATTGTTTTTCACCAAGGTGTACGCTAGTGCGATAGACTATATAAACAAAACCATCTTCATCACAAAAGCGCTGATATAATTCTTGAAAATTATCAATAAGCTGTTCGTATGCCAAGTCTTCACGTGGAAGGTAAGAAACACTCATTGCTCGTCCAATAAGTCCAGTTAAATCTAACTGTTGCCTATAAGTAAAAGTATATTCGTGGATGTTAATAAAATGGGGAGTTACTAACAATGGCTCTACCGACTGCATTCGAGATTCTGCTGGGTGATTATTAGATGCTTCGCGGACTATTCGGCTATATTCTCTAGTTAAGGCATCTTCTTGATCGCGATTATTCCACACCACAGCCAAGCGTGCTGATGGTTTTAAAATGCGGTGAAATTCCAATAAAGTTGGTTCAGGATTGAACCAGTGGAAAGCTTGAAAACAAGTAACTAAATCAACTGAATTATCAGGTAGTTGGGTAAATTCTGCTGTTCCATCACGAAACTCTATCAAAGGATGTGGTTTAGCAGCTTCTCGCATTGCTGCATTTGGTTCTATGGCGATGACATTAATTCCCCGTTCAGCTAACAATCTTGAAGCAATTCCTGTACCTGCACCAATATCTGCTGCTACGAGTTGTGAATTTTCACCTAATCCTTCCAAGATAATATCAATTGCATCTGCGGGATAGCTAGGTCGATATTTTACATAATCCTCCACTCTGTCAGAAAATCGGTTGAGTGGGTTTAAGTTATATAAGGGGGTTGTTTCAGGATTAATTTGGCTCATGGGTTTTGATGTAAAAGTAAAAATGAACCTGTTAGTTGGGCATATTTTCAGGGAAACATAAAGCTGTAGCCGATGAAATGCGTCAATCTACCAAAAATTATGACAGCTAAAGTGATAAGCATTTGCAACCTCAAGGGTGGAGTTGGTAAAACTACCATAGTCATGGCATTAGCGGAATATTTAGCCGGCGATACCATGTACAAAAAGCGTGTACTTGCTATTGACCTTGATCCTCAAAGTAATTTGACTAGTGCTTTAATGTCAGAAGAGGTTTGGGAAAAAGAATTTGAAAGTAAAAAATTGACATTGCCTTATTTATTTAAAGATCCTGAATATTTTTTAGAAAATGTTAAAAGCGAAAATTTTATAGTTAAACACAATGTTTCAAACGTCAGAAACAGAAATTCTTTTACTCACTTACATCTGATACCTAGCAGCCCAAGGCTATTTGAAATCCAGGAAGAATTACCATCAGGTTATTATTATCTTAATTTTAAACCTGTCGCTCTTATTCGTACAATACTTAAACCTTTATTAAATAATTATGATTATATTTTAATAGACTGTGCCCCCAATATTAACACAGTAGTTAAAAGTGCATTTCTAGCTAGTAATGCCTGTATAATACCCTGTGTACCAAACCGAATGTCAATTCATGGATTAGATTTATTACTTGAATATATTGAAAAGTTTAATAGAGATTATGTACATAACTTAAAAATAGTTGGAACATTAATTTCTCGTTATAACCGAACTATAGCCCAAAGTGAGAATTTAAACTCTATTATTGTTAACCCGTTCTATCCACAAGTTTTTGAAACCAAAATTTTAGAAAGAGCAAAAATTGCCGAAGGGTTAGAATTAAATAATTATTTGACTTATAAACAAAAATATGATGATTCTCATGATTCGATGGTGAAATTAACTAAAGAGTTTATTCAGAGAGTAGGTAAATAATGGAAGCATCACAAATTGCAGATTTATTAAGAGCGATCGCAGAAGTTGTAGAATCTGATCCTAAACTTGCCAAGGCTGTAGAAAAATGTCTAGCTAACACTTTAAACGCTCAAAAAAGTAAAGATTCATCCGACCCAACACCAAAACAGTCAGACGCTAGTAAAACTCTCGAAAATGGCGATATTATCCTAACTGAATGTCGGCAAATTTTACGCGAACAGGGTGAAGAACAACTGAGGCTTTACTTAACTGAGCTAGGAGAACAGGTTAGAGAATTATTGAAACACGGTCAACTTGACCCGAAACGCTCTATGCGCCGCCGCAAAGATTTGAATAGTATTATTGAGCATATTATTCAAAAATTGCAAGCTCAAGATCAAAGCGGAAAACTACTTGCAGCAAGTATTTCTAAAATCTAAAGTAATTTTATAAGTAAAAAGGAGGGTCTTCCCCTGAGTTTATAAAAAGGATATCATAGTAATTAACATACCTGAAAAAGTAACACCTGCAAACAACAATGGAAAAATTGCTAAACATCCACATTGAAAAATTACCTGAAGGCGTTTATTTAGCAACATCCGATGAGCTTCAAAGTTTAGTAGCTCAAGGACGGACTGTTGCTGAAACTTTAGAAATTGCTCGTGATGTAGCGATTAAATTAATGGAAGCACAGTTTAGTAATTCATCACTACTAATATTCTGACTATAAAATAATTCATTACGATATATAATTTGTGATAGAGATAATAATTTATCAATATTTTTTTCCTGTGCTTGCTCTGTGGTAATATTAGAAAAAAATAGGCCATAGTTACAAGGGAATGCTAATTTCTGTTGATTATCTCCATTAAGCTGAGTTAGTATCTGATATTTTTGTAATTTCACTAATAATTGACCTATCAAATCTTGATATGGATTTGTCCATACTGAGAAAGTATCCTGTTCTTCGTTTATCTCTATAGAACGCTTACGAGTTCGTCTTCCCGGCATATCTAGATATGACGGAGAATTTTTTAATTCTATTTTTTTATTTTTTTCTATAGAATTTAATAATTTAATTTTGTTAATGTCAGTACCGTTAATTTGCGATGGATACCAAGTAATAACTTGAATTATCAATAGTCCAAAATTAGGTGCAATAATCAGGAAATCAATATAATTACTTTCAACGACTTGCTTATACCAAACTAAAAAGTCATCTGGCAATTTTTCACAAAGTATTCTATATAAAATTTGTTCGCCTTGACTAGCAGATGATGATATAGATTCGGGAACCATTAAAGCCATAGTTTAATACCTATCTTATTTTTCTTCTTTCTGCTGCTCTAACCAAGCTACTAAATCAACAACTTCTGAAAAATCCAACATGGTGTCTGGAACAGCACCTTGCTTAATCCTACTACACGTGATATTGCTGGTAGTGTTTTACGTTTAATATCAGAAATCATCCCAATGTGTAGATATTTAAACGCCTCAAAACTTCTAACTTCTGGAAATAGCTTTCTGTACCATTCACAGTAATCGTCTACAAATTTTATTGTCGATGCAGGTTCCCTTCCCCAAAACATAGTCCTGTAAAGAGTTTGCGATACTTTACTATATTATTCTCTCATGAGATTCAGGAGTGCCTCGGCTTAGAGTAACCTTTGATGAGCGAAACAGGGGGATTGAAGTAAGGACGCATTATTTCTTGTTACACTCTCTGCTCGAAATAAATATTTATTTCTTCTTCCATGCTTAAAAGCTCTTTCTTGGAACCCTTCTGTGCTGAGTGCGATTATTACTTCATAACTGGGCACTCATAACTGGGCACTCAGCATCAGCACTGTTTCGGTGATGAAAGAGCGATAATTGTCAGAGTTACTCCCAGATTCTGCTAATTCTTGTTAACTTAAAAGGATGCTAATTAATGCTGAACTCCTACTGCAATACCAACGCTGTAAACGCCGGCCTTTTCTAGATATCCACGGTGACAAAAGTCAGCGCGATGCTCCTAATGAGTTGCTACAGAAATTGCAACAGGACAAAATCGCTCATCAGTTGAGTGCTATAGCACAGATGACTTATCATCAACCAGATTATCCTTATGGAAACTGGGAAAAGGGAGAGAAGGCAACTTTAGAATTGATGCAGCGTGGGGTTGAATACATCTACAAAGGAGTACTGTTAGCAAATTATTCTGAAGCAGACACGCTGCTAAGTCGTCCAGATTTACTCGTGAAACAACCGGGACAATCCCATTTTGGAGATTGGATCTATGTTCCGGCTAGTATTGAACTGGGTAAGCGCCCGAAGCAAGAATATCAGGTTGTCGCTGCATTTCATGCCCAAGTGTTGACAACAGTGCAGGGAGTTGCACCTGAAACAGCTTTGCTGATCTTGCGCACCAAAAATACTAATTATGCAGTGGATCTGTGCAAATGGACACCACGGATGCAGCTGATTCTGGAGGAGTTTATTCAAGTTTTAGAGTTACCGAATCCGCCAGAGGTATTTATTTCTCGCCAAAAGTGCAATTTTTGCCATTGGTATAGTGAATGTTATGCGATCGCTCAATCTGAAAAACATCTCTCACTGCTACCAGGTGTAACACCCCTTCGCTACACTCAACTCCAAGCCTTAGACATTACCACACTGGAATCTCTTGCTAACACCAGTCCCAGCAACTTAGAAAATTTACTTGGTTTTGACAGCCAAGTAGCGCCCAAATTGGTAGTGCAAGCTCAATCTGCACTAGAAAAACGACCTCTAATTTTACCCTACCCGCTACCAACAGAAGATATTACATTCACAGCGCCCATAGAGCTTTATTTTGATATTGAAGCCCAGCCAGACTTAGATTTAGATTATCTCTTAGGGGTTTTGGTTGTTAATAGACAAGCAAATACAGAACAATTTTATTCTTTTTTAGCAGACAAACCAGAAGATGAAGAATTAGTTTGGCAGCAATTTTTGGATTTGGTTTGGCAATATCCCGAAGCGCCAATTTATCATTTTTGTGTCTACGAGTTTGATACAGTCAAACGGTTGGCAAAACTTTACGGCACTCCACACTCTTTAGTGCGTCCTGTACTGAATCGATTTGTGGATGTGTATGAGCAATTAACCCAAAGTGTAGCATTGCCCGTAGAAAGCTATGCCTTGAAAGCGATCGCTCGTTGGATCGGATTTAAGTGGCGCGATCAAGAAGCTAGTGGTGCCAAGTGTATTTACTGGTACGATCAATGGTTAGAAACAGGCGATCGCACCTTACTAGAAATCATCCAACGCTACAACGAAGATGACTGCCGCGCCACTCATAAAGTCAAAGATTGGCTTGTCAACTTTTTCCAAGATAAATATGATTGACGATTAGCTTAAGTAATTTATTATTTCTTAAAGATTTTAAAATTAAAAATACGTCTGGGAAAGTCTAAGGAAAGGAAACATCTGTTCAGACTTACCACAAAGTTAAAAGGGGAGATTTAATTGATATTATTTGTATGGACGTATAAGTGTCCATTGCTACAAATATTGATTTAATAAAAACCTATGCATATAATTAAAAAAATCTTTGCATTTCCACGAATTATTTACTTTTTGATTCCAATTATAATTATTAGCCTTGTATTCACAAACTTTCCGTCAAATGGTGTTGAAATCAGTAGCATAAAATTTATCGGTGAAGCCACCCTCCCGAAAGGTTTAATCTTTCAAAAAACTGAAGTCGGAGGTTTATCTGGAATTACATATAATGCCAAAAACAACCTCTATTACGCTATTTCCGACGATCGTGGTCAAAAAGCTGCCGTTCGTTTCTACACCTTGAAAATCGACTTGAGCAAAGGTTCTCTACAAAAAGGTGGAATTATTCCAGTCAGTGTCACCACATTATTAAATGAAAATGGTCAAACATTTCGCCCTGGTGAAACAGATACAGAAGGTATTGCACTAACTAATAAAAGAACTGTATTCATTTCTTCTGAAGGCGACGCTGCAAAATTAATTAATCCTTTTATTAAAGAGTTTTCACTATCTTCTGGCAAAGAAATTTTCACACTCCCCATCCCAAACAAATTTTTACCAGATAAAACTAATCAACAAGGTATCCGCAACAATTTGGCTTTTGAAAGCCTCACCATCACACCCGATAACAAGCATCTATTCACAGCCAGCGAAAATGCTCTAATTCAAGATGGTGTCGCAGCTAAACCTAATATCGGTAGTCCTTGCCGAATTTTGCAGTACAATTTGCTCAACAATCAGCCAGAAAAGGAATTTCTTTACCAAACTGAACCAGTTACACCATTTTTGAATCTGATTGGCAAATTCGCTAGTGGATTACCTGATTTACTTGCTCTCGATAATCAAGGACATTTCTTAAGTTTAGAAAGGTCTTTTACTGGTTTAGGATTTGCTATTTCCCTGTTTCAGGTTTCTTTAGAAGGAGCCGATGATATTCATAATATTAATAGCCTTTTAGCAATTGATTCCAAAAATATTAAACCAGTTAAGAAAAAACTGCTGTTAGATTTGAGAAAACTAGATGTACTGCTAGACAACATCGAAGGCTTAACTCTTGGCCCAAAACTACTGGATGGTCAACAATCATTAATTCTCATCAGTGATAATAATTTTAACTCCCTGCAACGCACCCAAATACTAGCCTTTAAAATTAAAATTGAAAATTCACTAATTAGATTATTACGCCGTTTCCTCTCAAATTTTAACCTTTAACCGTATAGAGGTAAAAGTGCATAAGCGTAGCCCTCATAGATATCACGGCTTGACTGCTATTTAGTTATTTCTGATTATTACTGTGTATTCACGGAATCTACTAAGTAACTTTATTTAGCTTATTTATAGTTTACGTGTAATTTCTCAACCGTACTCCTTAATAAATATGTTACACAATGTTTAGTCGCTTTTGCAGAGAGCTTAAGCATATTTACAGCATATAATTAATTTTCTCTAAATTCGGATATTTATTAGATTTAAATTTAATAATTAGCTAGACTTAATTAAAGTATTTTGCCAATAAGATTTTTATAAATGATTTTTATGCCAGAAAATAAAATTGAGATTATGGTAGGGCAAAAAGCAGAATTAGATGATTACATCGGACAATTTTTAAATAATCGCTATTTAATCAGAGATTTGATTGGCAAAGGAGGGATGGGTAGAGTTTATCTAGCAGAAGATACTGCTAAAGGTGGTATGCCGATCGCAGTCAAAATCTTATCACTTAGTTTGGCAAACCAACAAATGTCCCAACGCTTTGCCAGAGAGATTTTTATTGGCGCTCAATTGGGTCGCAAAAGTAAACATATTGTTCGCATTTTAAGTTATGGTGTCACTGAGGATAAAACTCCATTTTATGTAATGGAATACCTCCAAGGAAAAAATCTCAAACAAATTCTAAAAATTCAGCCCTTAACAATATCGAAGTTTTTAGAGATTTGTTATCAAATTTGTTTAGGCTTACAATGTGCCCACCAAGGTATCAGCCTTAAAGGAGAGATTTATCCGATTGTTCATAGGGATATTAAACCAGAAAATATATTTATTACTGAAGATAGTAAAAAAGGAGAAATTGTTAAAATACTAGATTTTGGGATTGCCAAGTTTTTAACAGAGCGAAGTGGGATGACCCTAACAGACTCTTTTATTGGCAGTTTACCTTACTGTTCTCCAGAACACATGGAAGGGCGTAAACTGCTAGATGTCCGCTCTGATATTTATAGTTTGGGAGTACTAATGTTTGAGATGCTGACAGGGAAACATCCATTTCAAACAAAAAGTAATTCCTTTGGTACTTGGTATCAAGCTCATCGCTTTCAAATGCCACCTACAGTTGAAGAAGTAAATCCGCAAGTTAAAATACCAGAAATATTAGAAAAAATATTGATGAGTTGTTTAGCTAAAGAAGTAAGCGATCGCCCTCAAAATATTAACCAAATATTAGAAGGATTAGAAAAAGTTAATGCTCAAGTTAATGATGTTATTCCTAGCAATAGCACTGAGATTCTTCAAGTCTCGCTTCCAGTTCAATTAGTACCTGCAACTTTATTATCAGAAAAAGAGTGTTTGCAGAAAAATTGGCCGAAAAATAAACCTATTGCGTCAATTGGGTTTCCCCATTTACTACAAACTCCTCAAAAACCTATACCAACTTTTTGGGCAATGTTGTCCAAACAAGAGATTGCAAGATTTTTAGATAAAACACATAGTACTGAATTTATTAGTAAAATGAGTGTATATCCGATGCTAGTGTGGGTAACAGTACTATATGACGCTCAACCTTCTACAACTAAGTGGCTACCTTATTTTCTGGATCTAAAAGATAATAAAGGTCAAAATATAGCACGTAGTTTAGCAGAAGTAGGTTACTATCATCTACTATTTTTTCCCCTAGAAGATCCAACTCACTGCTCTCATGTAACGACTTTAAACCTCACGGCTAAACAGCGTCAACAACTTGTAGATTGGTTAGATATGAGTCAACAGTCAAATGAACTAATTTTGACTAGTCAAGCCAAAAATATTCTGAAAACAGAGTACGAAAAACTGAAGTTAGACATATTACGAAACTTAGCCACACATCAAAAATCTGAGACAGACGGTTTAAAAACTTGGATGACTAAATTCTTGGAAATATTTTTGAAACTGCTATTACGTCGTTGAAAGTCTGCTATCAAAATCAAAATGCTTGCCACCATTATCTAATAATATTTTTATATATTTATTGCTAACTTTAAATGGACTCAGCATCAGAGGTAAACAAAGTGAATCAGAGCTTATTTACATCTCCAAGTAGTACGGGCTTGCTTGCCAATCGTTATCAACTCAAGCAATTAATTGGCAGCGGTGGCATGGGGGAAGTTTTTTTAGCAAATGATATTTTGCTAGGGGGAACACCAGTTGCCATCAAGTTTTTGACTCAAACTGTTGTTAATACCAAGATGCAACAAGACTTTGCTCGTGAAGCTTTAATGAGTGCAGCCTTGAGTCAAAAGAGCGTACATATAGTGCGGGCGTATGATTATGGTGTGAATCAGAAAGGAAAACCATACTACGTCATGGAATATCTAAGTGGCAAGAATTTAAAGGATTTAATTCCGCTACCTCTGCCCATGTTTTTGACTCTCTCTCGTCAAATTTGTTTGGGTTTACAGTGTGCCCATCAAGGTATTAATATTGATGGCAAAATTTGTCCGTTGGTTCATCGAGATATCAAGCCTGCTAATATATTAGTTATTCCTGATCCGATATTGGGTCAGTTAGTTAAAATTCTTGATTTTGGTATTGCTAGATTTTTGAATTATGCATCAACAGCTAGTACAAGTAGCGGATTTAATGGCACTTTACCCTACTGTTCTCCAGAACAACTAGATGGAGAAAAATTAGATAGTTGCTCTGATATTTACAGCCTGGGTGTGATGATGTTTGAGATGCTCACAAGCAAAAAACCTTGGCAACCAGAAACTGATTACTTTGGTGCTTGGTATAAAGCACATCACTTTGAAACGCCAAAAACGATCGCAGATGTTAAACCTACTCTTAAAATACCTCACAAGCTAAATAATTTAATTATGGCTTGTCTGGCTAAAAAAGCCAGCGATCGCCCTCAAAATATCGCTGAAATTTTACAAGTCTTAAATAGTTTAGAACAGTCTAATTGTGCTAGTTTACCTAGAAATTTCGCCTCTAACTCCATCCTTGGCAGTCACTTAAATTCTGCATTACCAATCACTGTAGAACAAAGCTATCGGCAACTTTTGTGGCCTCAAAATAAACCAATTCAAGAAATTGTTTTTCCCCAGCTTCTAGACACTCCACAAGGATCTATAACAGCGCTATGGTTGATGTTGTCTAAACAAGAAATCAAAAACTATGCAGTTTCTACCCGTTACAACCAGTTTATCTTCGTGACATCGCCTCACCCAATGTTGTTGTGGGTAACTGTACTCTATAATCGGCAATTCGCTCCTAAGTGGCTACCGTGTTACTTAGATATGCAAAATCCCCAAAATCTGAGGATGGTAAGTTTCCTGGCTGAAAATGAACAATATCCTTTGATTTTCTTTACTCTGGAAGCACCACATTCCTGCATCAAGGTTCTCAGCAGTCGCATTGAGTCAACTCAGCGGCAAATGTTGAAAACCTGGGTGCAACAGAGCCATAGTCTACCACCCGCTTCTCAACCCCAATTGAGCAAACAGCTATTGAAACAGCAGTATAAACAAATGCAATCTCGAATATTGCAGCATCTGGAATCAGAGCCACAGGTTGTATTATCACGTTCTCTTTAACGAATAATTCGCACCTGGGAGATACAAAGCAAAAACAATTCCTAATTCCAAAACACTTGACAAGTACAAAAAAAATAGCGATAATAGCAAAGTTGCCAAACAAGGGACTGTAGTTCAATTGGTTAGAGCACCGCCCTGTCACGGCGGAAGTTGCGGGTTCGAGCCCCGTCAGTCCCGTTCTAAATTTATGAGTAGCAAATCACCGAACTGAACTATCGGTGATTTTAGATTTTGAATTCCCCAAAGGGATTGACTCAGAATTCAGGGTTTGAATATAAGCTACATTTATCACGCTTTGCGAAAGAGAGAATTAACTGTGACTGTTAGAGTCCGTATTGCGCCGAGTCCAACCGGAAATTTACATATTGGTACAGCTAGAACGGCTGTATTCAATTGGTTATTTGCCCGTCACCACGGCGGGAAATTTATACTGCGAATAGAAGATACAGATTTAGAGCGATCGCGTCCCGAATACACCGACAATATTCTTGAAGGATTGCGCTGGCTAGGACTTAACTGGGATGAAGGGCCATTTTTCCAATCCCAACGCTTGGATCTTTATAAAGAAGCAGTACAAAAACTGCTAGATCGAGGATTAGCCTATCGCTGCTACACTACTTCCGAAGAACTAGAAGCGCTCCGAGAAGCCCAAAAAGCTAGAGGCGAAGCTCCTCGCTATGACAACCGTCACCGCAACCTCAGCCCAGAACAACGCGCTGCATTTGAAGCAGAAGGTCGTTCTTTTGTGATTCGCTTCAAAATCGAAGATGGGCGGGAAATTGTCTGGAATGACCTAGTACGGGGAAAGATGTCTTGGCGAGGTAGTGATTTAGGTGGTGATATGGTCATCGCCCGCGCCTCAGAAGAAGGTAGTGGTCAACCTTTATACAACTTTGTCGTTGTAGTGGATGATATCGATATGCAAATCACCCATGTCATCCGGGGAGAAGACCACATTGCCAACACTGCCAAGCAAATTTTGCTGTATGAAGCAATGGGTGCAAAAATTCCAGAGTTTTCTCACACGCCATTGATTTTGAATATGGAAGGGCGCAAGCTTTCTAAGCGAGATGGTGTAACTTCCATTTCTGACTTTAAGCAAATGGGTTTTACTGCTGAAGGCTTGGTAAATTACATGACATTGTTGGGTTGGTCACCACCAGACTCGACGCAAGAAATATTTACCTTAGAAACAGCAGCTAAAGAATTTGGTTTTGAGCGCGTCAATAAAGCAGGGGCAAAGTTTGACTGGGACAAGCTGGATTGGTTGAACAGTCAGTATATCCACAATACGCCAGTACACAAACTCACAGATTTACTCATCCCCTTTTGGGAAGCGGCGGGCTATAAATTTGATGGGGGAAGAGAACGCCGCTGGTTAGAGCAGCTAGTAACTTTAATTAGCCAGAGTTTGACTCGTTTAGTAGATGCAGTACCTCAAAGCCAACTGTTTTTGAGCGATACAGTTGAATTTAGCGATGAAGGCAGTACACAACTGAAGCAAGAAGGTTCTACTGCTGTTCTGGAAGCGATTGTCACAGCTTTAGAAAATCAGCCGCAACTATCAGAAGCCGCCGCCCAGGATATTATTAAACAAGTGGTGAAAGAGCAAAAAGTCAAAAAAGGCTTAGTGATGCGATCGCTCCGAGCAGCTTTAACTGGAGATGTTCATGGCCCCGACTTAATCCAATCTTGGTTACTACTAAATCAGATTGGTTTAGATAAGCCGCGCTTGAGTCGAGCTATAACGGAAGCTAAGTAGCGATTACTTGCAGATTTTAGAGATATTTTAGATTTTAGGGGCGCGCGTTTGTGTGCCCCTATCCATAAGGTAAAGCAACTATGGAAACAAGAAATCATTGACTAATTACTAATGAATTATTCTCAATTTCACATCTAAAATAGTTAGTCAATTCTCCTCATGTTGGGAACTTGGTGTGTAAAATTCATGTCTTCAAAAACACTTAGAAGCGAACGTAATTACAATGCCGACAAAAGCGCTCAATAGAGGGATGAGATTATCGTTCATGATAGTTACGCTCTTCATCATATCGACAGTTAATGCTGCGGTTGATGCTCAGGAAGCGCCAACGATATTTGGAGATGTCACCATTAGCCCTCAGTTTTCACCAGACCCCCTGACAGTTCGCGGGATGAGTGGTGGCTCATTATCTGGAAGTCAAGTAGGTGGGAGAAGCGAAACAGCCACCGGGCCTTGTACTGGATTTGTGGATGAAACACCAGACCACACATTAGCGTTAACAAGTAAATTTGACTACCTAAAGCTGCAAGTGCAAAGTCCCGAAGACACCACCATGATTATCAAAGGGCCTGGTGGTACTTGGTGTAATGACGATTTTGATGGCAAAAATGCTGGCATTGTTGGTGAATGGCTGCCTGGAAGTTACCAAATTTGGGTTGGTTCCTACGAAAAAGGCAAGTATCTTCCTTACACTCTAAAAATTACAGAAGTTAAGTAGGGCATTGGGCAGACGGGAAAATTATTCTCCCTCATCCCCCCCACTCCCCCAGAATCATGATTGAGAGCAGCTTGAATGACACTAGGATCATTCTGGAGAAATTCTCCGTGTCTTTGCATCCCGTTGCGCTCCCTTTTCTCGTGCGATATTGTATTAAAATTAAGTTAACTTTGATTAAGATTCTTGTTGGCATCGCCATAATGCTCTAATTGCCTTATGGCAGTGCATGTAAGAGATCAAATTAAACAAAATGGATTTATAAACATCCGTTTAAGGCTTAAAGTGACAGAGTAATGAACATTCGGTTACTAGAGCTAACAAGTTGTATAGGCATCTAGAGGCAAATTAAAATGAAATTCTCTTGGAAAGTCGTAGCACTCTGGACGTTGCCGGCTTTGGTAATTGGCTTTTTCTTCTGGCAAGGAGCGTTTGCAGGCGCGCCTGCCGACATGAGTAAGAATGCAGCCAATACCCGCATGACTTACGGTCGCTTTCTAGAATACTTGGACAGCGATCGCGTCAGCAGTGTGGATCTTTACGAAGGCGGTAGGACAGCAATTATAGAAGCCCGCGATCCAGACCTGGAAAATCGTGTCCAAAGGTGGCGTGTGGATTTGCCTGTTAACGCTCCTGAGTTAATTAGCAAGCTCAAAGAGAAAGCGATTAGTTTTGATGCTCACCCCATGCGGAATGATGGCGCAATTTGGGGATTGTTGGGCAATCTCATCTTTCCAGTTTTATTGATTACTGGGCTGTTCTTTTTGTTCCGGCGTTCTAGCAACCTCCCTGGCGGCCCGGGTCAAGCGATGAACTTCGGCAAATCCAAAGCGCGTTTCCAAATGGAAGCAAAAACGGGCGTCAAATTTGACGACGTAGCTGGAATCGAAGAAGCTAAGGAAGAACTACAAGAAGTCGTCACCTTCCTGAAGCAGCCAGAAAGATTTACAGCTGTGGGTGCACGGATTCCCAAGGGAGTGCTGTTAGTTGGGCCTCCTGGAACTGGTAAAACTTTATTAGCAAAAGCGATCGCAGGCGAAGCAGGCGTACCTTTCTTCAGTATTTCCGGTTCGGAATTTGTGGAAATGTTCGTTGGTGTGGGTGCATCCCGCGTCCGCGATTTGTTCAAGAAAGCTAAAGATAACGCCCCTTGTATCATCTTCATCGATGAAATCGACGCCGTAGGACGGCAACGGGGTGCTGGTATCGGTGGCGGTAATGACGAGAGAGAGCAAACCCTTAACCAATTACTCACCGAAATGGACGGGTTTGAAGGTAATACAGGCATCATTATTATTGCTGCTACCAACCGTCCCGACGTACTAGACTCAGCCTTATTGCGTCCTGGTCGCTTTGACCGCCAAGTAACAGTCGATGCACCCGATATCAAAGGGCGTTTGGAAATCTTGCAAGTCCATGCACGAAATAAGAAACTAGACCCTAGCGTATCTTTAGATGCGATCGCTCGCCGCACTCCTGGATTTACTGGTGCTGATTTAGCCAACTTACTCAACGAAGCAGCAATTCTGACAGCTAGAAGACGCAAAGAAGCCATCACCCTCCGCGAAATTGATGATGCAGTGGATCGGGTAGTAGCTGGGATGGAAGGCACTCCCTTGGTAGATAGCAAGAGCAAGCGCTTAATTGCCTACCACGAAATCGGACACGCTTTGGTTGGGACTTTGTTAAAAGACCATGACCCAGTACAGAAAGTTACCCTGATTCCACGGGGACAAGCACAGGGTTTAACTTGGTTTACGCCCAACGAAGAACAGGGATTAATTTCCCGTTCTCAATTGAAAGCGAGAATTACTGGTGCTTTGGGTGGTCGCGCCGCCGAAGAGGTGATTTTTGGGGCTGCGGAAGTCACAACTGGGGCTGGTGGAGACTTGCAGCAATTATCGGGAATGGCTCGGCAAATGGTGACTCGTTTTGGGATGTCCGACTTAGGCCCACTGTCGTTAGAAAGCCAGCAGGGAGAAGTATTCTTGGGTCGTGACTGGACAACGCGATCTGAATATTCCGAATCCATCGCTTCCCGCATTGATGGACAAGTCAGGGAAATTGTTGAGCAGTGCTACGACAATGCTAAGAAGATCATCCGTGACCATCGCACTGTCACCGATCGCTTAGTAGATTTGCTCATTGAAAAGGAAACCATTGATGGCGAAGAATTCCGCCAGATTGTGGCTGAGTACGCTGAAGTACCTGAGAAGCAACAGTACGTACCGCAACTGTAATAGTTGACTCTTTTCCTGATGGTATCTAGAAAAGAGTCAAGTAACAAAAAGTAAAATGAGGATGGCGTATACCATCCTTATTTTTTTTGCGATTTTTTAGTGTTAGGAAGATTCTAATTTTAAAATTCTCAAAATTTATAAATCCATAAACTCTACAACCAACCTTGTTTTTTCAACTTAGCTAGTGCATCTTCCGCAGCAGCTTTTTCTGCATCTTTTTTATTGCGTCCCTTACCTTCTCCATAAATTTTTTCATCTACCAATACTTTGGCGATGAATTCTGGTGCATGAGAAGGGCCTCCTATTTGGTCTGTGAAATACTTGGGGGGATTTGGAGTAACGTTGCGTTGCACCCATTCTTGAAAGCGATTTTTTGAATCTACATTAGAACGAGACACAATTATATGCTTAGGATCTACAGAATCAAATAGTGGTTCTATAATTGCGCGAACTGTTTCAATATTGGACTGATTATCCAAATAGTAAGCACCAAGAACTGCTTCAAAGGTGCTACTGAGCAAATTAGGATTTTGGTAGCCTCCATCTCGAATTGCGCCTTTTCCTAACCGCATCCTAAAGTCTAAACCTACCTCTTCAGCAAACTTTGCCAATTGCTTCTCATCTACCAGCGCCGAACGCCGTCGTGTTAATTCATCTTCTCCCATTTCTGGGTGACAACTATATAGATATTCGCCACTTAAGAAATTTAGCAAAGCGTCACCAAGAAACTCTAGGCGTTCATTGTGTTCGCCTTCTCCGGGGTTTTCATGGACGTAAGAACGGTGGGTAAGCGCACGGCGTAGAAGTTTTTCATCATGGAATATTAGAAGTGTGTGCATTTTTCTCTTGTGTTTTGTTGCGTAAATTGACTGTTGGGAAACTATACAAGTGTGATTATCTTCAGACATGAGAAAACCGCAGTTTGCGGTTTTTCTAAAACCCAGTTGAGTAAAAAACTGGGTTTTTAAAAGCTATTTTAGGCAGCTAGTTTGTCTAACTCCATTAAAAACAATTTATGACCTTGCTTTTGGACTTTACAATCCCTGACAGCAGCATCAACAAACTGACCAAAGCTTTTAAACTTCTTGCCATCAGGTGTATGTATTGAGGAAAACCCTTGATAACTAACACAATGCTGACGCATCAATTTGTCAATGTAGCCAAATTCTGTACGTTTGCCTTGACTTAAAGTAGTTGTGATAGCTTTAGTCAAGCATTCTATAGCCTCATTGTAATTAATTTTTGCATCCAGTGAAGTGGTTTTAAACTGAGTCTTATTTTCAACTAACTTAGGCAAATCATCGACAAAGTAGAACATATCAGCGAGATGTTTCAAGCTAATTTTTGCACTTTTCTCATGAGCAAAAATTATCACTTTTTTACCCTTGAGATGTAAAGAATCAATTAAAATTTCACAATAGCTATCTCCAGAAATAAGGATAACTATATCTGAACTGTCGCAACCACAGTCCATGACAAGTTTAAAATCTACAGCATTTGTAAATTTCTGAGATACATGGATACAGTCAAAATCCAGGCTTGCTAGAACTGATTTAGCTTTACTTCCTTCACACCAATTGCTATAAACTTTTCGGTTGGCAATAAAGCCTAGTGAACTAGCAAATAGTAACAAATCCTTGGCTATTTTTGGGTCTGAGATATTTTGATAGTCCCAATACATTGAAACTAAATATTGTTGCAAGCTTATTTGTCGAGCCATATTCTTACCTTAAAAATTGTGATTTTTGCTCGACAGCATTAAAAAATCACACCTCAATCAGCAGCATAGCTTTATATGAAGAATTTGTACTCAAAAAGTACTTCCTGCAATAAAGCTATCTACCGTCGCTTTGGTTTGGTTCAAGTCTCAGCCGTAGAATTCCTGGCTTCCTACCAAGTTTTGCGTCATCCTTTCCCCTGAAAATCCACCCAAACATCTTGTCTTACCGTTGAAAGTCTAGTCAATCAGTTGACCTGACATTGGGCTGAATATTCAGCCGAAGGGATGACACGAAGCTCGGCAGGAAACTAGGAATTCTGCTGCTGAGACAACACCAAAAACCTGCGCTTTAGAGTGCGGTTATTTTGCTGTCTTGGATATACCTTAGTATAAATGATGCTGGATTGTCAATATAGTTATTTATGAAGATTCGTCAAAGCGATCGCCCATATCCATCAAGTTTAAAAATCATCTATGGTATTTTCTCAAAGCCATCATTTATTTAAACAAATATTATAGTTAATAAATAATTTACGGCTTACTTTGCGCGATCGCACTATACAAAATACCTAAAATTTTCTTAACATCCTTAATATAATATTCACTCAAATCAATCGAAACTACATCTCCTTCAAGCTTGAGAAATTGCCAGATTGTACCGATAGTAACAGCACCATATATAGCTTTGATTTGATTTCCACCTCTCTCGTTAAATAACTGAGCAGCTACCATTTCCGCAATACATTGCGCTAAACCAGACCTCAAATTTTCATTTTTACTTTCTACTAGGACAATTACCGGACTACGTACAAGCAACTGCTCCGAAGAAAGACTCAAAATAAAATCACAAAATCCGTTTAATCCTCGCTGGCTATCAACAGTAAAATCAATTCCAGAAAACAAACTTATTTCATAATTAAATTTACGTCTAATTTCTAATAAAATTGGACTGATTATCATTTCACTTCGAGCTTTTTCCGAACTTATCGCTACCGCTAAATCAACATTTTCTTTAAGTATAGTAGATAATAAATCACTGCTTTCTTGCTCCTGCACATTTGCAAATAGTCCAGATGACTCGTGGATAATTAACCCAAAAGAATCAATAATTTCAATAAGTTTGAAATCACTATAAGCCATAAAACTTACTCCCTGGTCTGATGACTGAATTTTATCTCATTGCTATAGCAAAGCTTAAAAATTCAGTTTGGGCGGAAACACCCTCACTAAATCAAGAGATAAATCTGGGAAGCAAGGAAAATTTATTACTTGATTCGATAAAATAATTCGTTTATTTAAATAACTATATTTACCTTGATTATTATGATATGCTTCACTGTAAGCTTCCAAATAATTATCGAATAAATTGAATATCCAATAATCAGTAATACCTGCTTTAGCATAGAGAGGTATTTTCACAAGTTGGTCATAATCCAGAGAAGAATCTGAAACCTCCATCACTAATAACACCTCATCAGGTTGAGGATGACCAGATAGATAATTATCATCTCGATTTTGAAGAATAGCAAAATCCGGTTCAGGTTCACTATTAGGTGGCAAAGCAATCGGAGCTTGACATTGCAAAGTTGCCCTATCACCTACAAGTTTTGGAAGTTCCCGCAACAAGTTTCGCAAACAAGTTTCATGGGCTGTACCTTTGGATGCCATTTCAATAATTTCCCCGTTGATTAATTCAATGTGGTCATCTTCATGGAAAAAGCCTAATTCTCCAAGCCTGTGGTATTCAGCTAGTGTGAAGCGTTTAGCTTGGGCAATACTCATAAATCTTCCTCCCAAAGGAAATGCGATGGTGTAACCGCCCACTGGAAGCGATCGCACTTATATTCTAAATGTGTCAGAAATTGGTATGCTAAAGGCCAAGACTCGCTATGAAAGCAAACAATGCCTGCGCCTACTATCAATCCCACCATCACTGCTTTTCCCTTGACAGCCGTAGTTGGTCAAGAAGCAATAAAATTAGCCTTGCTGTTAGCGGCAGTCGATCCTGGTTTGGGGGGAGTAGCGATCGCAGGTCGTCGTGGTACGGCAAAATCTGTAATGGCTCGTGCTATCCACGCTCTACTACCGCCGATTGAAGTTGTCAAAGGCTCAATCAGTAATTGTGACCCCAACTACCCAGATGATTGGGACGATCAACTTTTGGCGGAGTACGCAGACAAAGACATTCAAGATGTTCCCGTCGAAATTATCCCTGCGCCTTTTTTGCAAATTCCTCTAGGTATCACCGAAGACCGACTCCTCGGTTCAGTAGATGTGGAAAAGTCGGTAAAGCAAGGTGATACTATTTTTCAGCCCGGATTACTCGCTACAGCAAACCGGGGTGTACTGTACGTAGATGAAATTAATTTATTAGATGACCAAATATCAAATCAGCTTTTAACAGTATTATCTGAGGGACGCAACCAGATCGAACGGGAAGGGATTAGTTTTCAGCATCCGTGTAAATCCCTATTCATTGCCACCTACAACCCAGAAGAAGGCGGATTACGAGAGCATTTGTTAGATAGAATTGCGATCGCACTCTCTGCTGACGGTGTACTCGGCTTAGATCAAAGAGTAGCAGCAGTTGATCAAGCGATCGCCTATTCTAAATCTCCCCAAGATTTTCTTCAGCAGTACAACGAAGATTTAGACTCGCTCAAAACCCAAATCATCTTGGCGCGGGAATGGTTGAAAGAAGTAACCATTACCCACGAACAAATTGCCTACTTAGTAGATGAAGCGATTCGCGGCGGAGTTCAGGGACATCGCGCCGAGTTATTTGCCACGCGGGTTGCGAAGGCGGCGGCGGCTTTAGAGGGACGAACAACAGTGAATGCCGAAGATTTGCGCCATGCTGTGGAATTGGTAATAGTGCCACGCGCCACAATTGTGCAGACACCACCAGAACAACAAGCACCACCTCCGCCTCCGCCTCCACCACAGAATCAAGAAGAACCCCCAGACGAATCAGAAGAGGAAGACGAAGAACAGGAAGAACAGGAAGAAAATCAAGAGCAAGAACCCCCTAGCATCCCGGAAGAATTCATTTTCGATCCAGAAGGGGTAATTCTTGATGACACCGTGCTTTACTTTACTCAAATGGCGAAGCGGCAAGGTAAATCTGGTAGTCGCAGCGTCATCTTTTCTGATGACAGGGGACGCTACATTAAGCCAATGTTGCCCAAGGGGAAAGCGCGACGCATTGCAGTAGATGCTACCCTCAGAGCTGCGGCTCCTTATCAAAAAGCACGAAGAGAAAGACACCCAGATAGAAAAGTTATTGTCGAACAGGCTGATATTCGCTCGAAACGCCTGGTACGTAAAGCAGGGGCGTTGGTAGTATTTGTGGTAGATGCTTCTGGCTCAATGGCCTTGAATCGAATGCAATCGGCTAAAGGTGCGGTGATGCAACTGTTGACAGAAGCTTATCAAAACCGCGACCAAATAGCATTAATTCCCTTCCGAGGAGAACAGGCAGAGGTACTATTGCCGCCAACACGTTCTATTGCTTTGGCGCGTAACCGTTTGGAAAGGTTGCCCTGTGGTGGGGGTTCGCCCCTAGCGCATGGTTTAACTCAAGCTGTGCGCGTCGGCTTAAATGCTCAGATGAGTGGAGATATTGGGCAAGTTGTCCTTGTAGCAATCACCGATGGAAGGGGTAATATTCCCTTAGCGCGTTCTTTGGGCGAACAGCTAGAACCAGGAGAAAAGCCAGATATCAAAGGAGAATTATTAGAAATTGCTGCCAGAATCCGAGCTTTGGGGATGCAACTATTAGTAATTGATACAGAAAGTAAATTTGTGTCCACGGGCTTTGCTAAAGAATTATCGCAAACAGCAGGCGGTAAATATTATCATTTGCCGAAAGCGACAGACCAAGCTATTGCTGCCATGACCAAAGGTGCGATCGCTGATTTAAAATCTAGATAATTTAGTCATTTGTCATTTGTCATTTGTCAGTTGCTTTTCTACTAACCACTGACCATTGACTAATGACTACGAGCCAGTGGGCATTACCTGTGGTTGTAAATAACAAATCAAATCTTGAATTCCCTTTTGGAGATAGCGCGTTACTGTCATTGGACTAGTACCAATGTTTTTAGCAGCATCCTTGCGAGAAAGTTCCTTCAAAAATACCATTTCAACTGCCATGCGGGGTTTTTCTTCCAACATATTTATTGCGCCTTGGAGTTGTTGGCGTTCTTCTTCTTGTTGGAGAAGCACATGAGAACGAGGACAAGGAAGTGCCTCACCCAAGGTTATTTGGCAATCAACATAGTTAACTGCAGTTGCATCTAAACTCAAGGGCATCCGGTTTTGAGCAGCTAACTTAGTTTCCTGCCACTCTTGCACCGATACCCGAAGTTGGCTGGCAATTTCAGCATCCTTGGGCGGGCGACCTAAAGAGATTGATAAGTCTTTGCGAATCTTTTGTCCTTCATTATATAATTCTTGCCAACGACGAGGAATTTTTAATAGAGTACTGCGATCGCGCAAAAAGTGCAGCATCTCACCGCGAATATATGGTACAGCAAAGGAACTAAAAGCATATCCTTGGCTTGGGTCGAAGCGCTCAATTGCCCTAATTAAACCAAAATAACCGATTTGTTCTAAATCTTCATAAGGTTCATTACATTGATGGCTGAATTTATGAGCCATCTTCCGTACTAAGCCAGTATGTAACTGTACAAGTTTATTACGAAGTTTAATAGAAGGATTCTGGTGGTACAAGTGTAATAATTCTATACCATCAGTTCGTAAAGAGGACTCACTTGTTGCCATATACATTCCTTTGTTGTGACTCCTATTTCTGAGCAAATGGAGTTGCGTATATTTTCTTCTAAGCTGTAATTATTTTCGTTAGTCAAGGCAGAATAAGCCATCGTCGTTTCACTGAACTTATCAGGGGTCGAACTCCACAATTCAGTATTTGTACGCATGATTTTGTGAACCTCTCTGTTACAGGTTATTTTTGCTTTTTATATAACTGTTGAATGGTAAATAATCTTTAGCTTTTGCAACAAAAACTAGCTATTTATGCTGAAAAATGCATGACTGACCTAATACCTATCAGTCATACTGAGTGCAAGTGGATCGGTAATGAATTAATCACAAAATAGACTGGGCAATTTTATCTCTTAGTACGCATCGTCATTAATGGGACTTAGACAAAAAACCCAAAAAAGAACCTCAAATTTCTATACAGAAAGACTTTGACATCGTTTTGCTTAACTTAATACATCTGAGTTTGGGCTATTTTTGAGCATTTGGTGTATTTCCCTTACCATACATGGGTTTGAGACTTGTTTTTCCTTCAAAAATGTTTTAGTCCCGTTAATAAAGGTCAAAAATCCAAATTGGCAGTTGGATTGAAGAACAAAACTCAAGCTACAAAAAACAGAATCTGACTCATTTTTATGGTGATTTGTACTTAGTTGGGTATTGAGGGACATATCCGAAGATTTCCATTCAATATTGCAAAAATGGAAACTTTAGAAACTTAGTAGAAACATAGAAACACTTTATTGACACGTAAGCTTGCTGGGTGTCACACTTCTCCTAAGTAGCAGGGTGAACCATGAAAATCACTAAACACCGACAAAAAATTCTCGATGCACTTGAGCAATGGTTTAGAATCCATAAACAGGGGCCAACTTTGGAGGAATTGTGTCTAGAACTCGGAATGCAACCGCGTCAGAAAGCAACAGTTCAGAAGTGGTTGCAGACTATGCGCGGTATAGACGTTGAATGGGATGACCATAGCGCCCGCAGCCTCCGCCTCCTTCAATCTGAATCAGAGACACCATCTCTACAAATATCTGTGACAGACACTCTGCGATATTTAGCTACTGGCGTGATGCAGTGGGAAAAACTAGAGCTAGAAAAGCGAAATCAAGTACCTGAAGCCCTCCGCATTGGTATGTCCCGTATGTACTTAACTTCGTTACTGCGGGGAGAACAAGCCCCAGAGAACCTACCGCAATTTTTTGATTGGGCGGAAACATCTATTACTTTCTGGAAACCAGCTCAAGAAATTAAATACCTTTCACCAGATGTCAGCGTTATAGAAGACGGAGTAGTTTCCGATTTTGCTAGAGAATGGCAAGTTTCGGGTAATGATGTGGTGGCGCAGGTACAAGAGTCAGTGTTGAAAGATGTACTGGAATACTGTCGGGGAAATCAGCTAAACGATGCCTATCGGGCTTTTCGACTACTAATCATTCCTAAACCCACTCTTCATTACTCAGAATATCGCCAACAGCTACGTTTACCCGAACTCAGACCACTGCGCGAGTTATTGTCGCGGCTAGAAATCTATGTCGATATGGATAAGTTAGCAGAGGGCAACGTCTATCATCTGTGTCCGCGCTGCAAGTATGTGCAACGCCAACGCCCTGATGGTACTTATAGCTGCCGTAACCCTTGGTGTGAAAAACTTTGTGCAACCAAAAAACTTCAACCATTGCCACCTATTCTTAAAGAAAAAGCAGCGGATTGGAAAGCTGTTACGCCAGGCGTGCATTTGTATGGCACACTGCCAGGAATTTGGGAAATTCAACTTAAAGAAGAACTGACAAAGTTGGGTTTACGCGTTACTCTCTGGCCTTTTGTCGATGAATTTGACTTACTTGTAGAATTCCCGCGCAAAGTTCGCTGGGCAATTGATTTCAAAGATTGGGCATCTGTAGATGAAGAACGTTTGCAAAAGGTGCAGTATCGGCGTGATGCAACGGAAACTTTTGTAGTTTTTCCAGATGAACGTGAAGACTTTTTGCGGATAAAGGTTGTGCGCGAACAACTAGAACCCAAACTTGAGGGGGTGCGCTTGCGTTTGTTTAGCGAAATCATCACTCAAGCCCAAGCAATTTTAGGGAAGAAAAATAATGCGTGATATTGTTAGCTGGCGCAAGGATCTGTGCAAAAAACTCCGCAACTCAGATGAATTAAAAGAGTATGTAGCATCTAGTTTAAATAATGCAGATGCTAAAGTACGTCAGCGAGAAATGAAGCGTCTTGCCCAACTCATTGCTGATGTGGAATTGGGATTAACCTTACTTCAGGAAGTAGCACCAGAAGAACCCGCAACTTCTGTGGAAGCTTTGTTGAAAGGATATCGCTTTCCAGTTGCACAACTACAAAGCGATCGCAACTGGCAACTTATACAAAATGCTCGTTTCTATTTGATTCAGCGCAAAGGTAGACAATGGCTACGAGTGCTTCAAGAGTACATCAACTTACCTGAAATTATTAGAATCTACAGCCTTGAAGAGGCAAGGAATGTTCCTCAACTTATTCCATCCAGTATTTACCCAACTCGTTTACAGAATGTATATCGCCCAATCTTATTAAACACCCCACGGCACAGACCACGAAAAGTCAACTTAGCGACTGAGGGGCGATGGTATGCGAAGATTTCTCAAAAAGGTAACTCCCCAGTAGAGATTCCTATTGATATTCCCAGTGAAGTCGCTAATATAGCCACCAAATCTTTAGTATCCCTTCACCGCACACGGACTGAGCAGAATCCACCGCATAGCATCACCCGTGAGGAATTATTACTAGCTGCCCAAGAAATGGACGATAAATTATCTCAGTTTGGGCAACAAGAAAATTATCATAACCGCTTGGAAAACATTCTCTTCCAGCTATACGATGCTGAATCAGATAATTTCCATCAGGGTAATCAGCTGAATTTTGAGGGGCTGATCCACATTGTTGGACTTTTGAATGTGGGCAAGTCTACGCTGTTGGAAATTCTGATTTACCTCTTGGCTAAACAAGGATATCGCTGTGGGTTGATGGTGAATGATGTAGCTACTGCAGTTCGCCTCGCTTCTTTGTTTTGCCACAAATTAGAAATTCCTGCTGCACCAGTGCTGGGTAGTAACCGCCAAGAACAATTGATAAAAGTCTATGAACCAATTCTCAAAAGTGAGGGTCAGGAACTTACTAAGGGAGGGATGCACCCTGCATGGCGTTGGTTTAGTCCAGTCTGCCCACTTTTAGCTTTAGTGCAATCAGAAGAGAAGTGGGAATTTGGTAATGAACCTTGTCACAAGCTTTATCAAAAAGTTTCTGTAGCTGAGAATGATGATTCTGATGATGAAGACTTGCAAGAAAGCGATTATAAACAATATACTTGTCCCTTTTATTACAAATGTCCACGTCACCATTTAGAACATGATATTGCTACAGCCTTAGTTTGGATTTTCACTCCTGCTAGTTTCATTCATACTCGTGTACCCCGCCAGGGATTTGAACAAGACTTGACCTTTGCTGAGGCTGTTTATCGAGAATGCAAGTATCTCTTTGTTGACGAAGCCGATCGCATACAGATTCAATTTGACGAAGAGTTTGCCCCTGATGAAGTCTTAGTTGATGCTTCTGGAAACTCATTTTTAAATAAACTCGGACTGAATCTTGCCACGATTTACAATTCTGATCGCGGTGACATGGCAGGCGATCGCGTTGTTGCTTGGACAAGCGCACATTACCACACCCAAAATGCTACTAACCGCATCTATCATCTACTCCTTACCCACTCTAAACTGGTTGCGTGGTTGGGGCCACTTCCGTTTACAGGTCGTTCTCTATTTGCTCGGATTATCCGTGACCTCGTTGATCCTCCCAACATTACTGTTTCAGGGAAACCAAAGCTAACTCGCCAACAAATCATGGAAGAACGGCGTAAACGCATCATTGAAGCAGATTTGGCTCCCACAGAACAACGTTGCCGCCGCAAACAAATGATGGACGAACTAGACGGATTTTTGCAATATCCGCTTAACCGCCGTCGTGGTGGTGAACTTTCAGATTTGGCATTGACAATACTGACTGCGGAAAGCGATCGTCAAGCATTAGCTGAAATTACCCCGTGGTGCGAAAGATGGTTAGAAAATCACAGTATTTCTCTACCAGATGAAGCTCAATTTGAGGAACTAATCCGAAATCTTCAGTTTGCGATTTTAACTACCATACTCGACAACCGACTAGGTTTTTTAGTTGATAACTTGAGCGATCTTGGTCGGGCAATGAACTTGCACGATTTGAACCAAGACCTCTTGCATCGCCCACCAAAAGACTTTCTCCCAGTTTTACCAGAATCACCAGTAGGAAATATTCTAGGCTTTTTATATAAGCAAGAACGTAGCAATAAAAATGCTGGCAAACTGGACTATTTCCGCTATGTGGGTGTAGGTCGTGCTTTACTGTTAAATTTCCCAAAACTGTTCGCAGTTGATGGCTGGGAAGGCCCACATACTGTTCTGATATCAGGTACTAGCTACGCTCCTGGTTCGCCAGCCTATCACATCAACATAAAACCTACCGTGTTGCTGCAACCTAGAACGGGTGAGGCAGGTATAACTGAGAGTCAATTTTTCTTTAGTCCCAAACAGAATCGAGAAGCGAACTATATTGCTTTATCAGGATTACCACCTGCAAAACGCAAACTTGCTGCTAAAGAAATGGTCGAGGCTATGTGCCACTCACTAAGAGGTGCAGAGAATTTTCTTGATGGGGTATTTCAGGATTTATCACAGCGAAAACAACAGCAACCCCAATGGTGGAACGATCGCGATCGCATCTTGATTGTTGTAGGTAGCTATGACGAGTCCGAATGGGTCGCGTCTATCTTACAATCGCGCTACCGTTTCGACGTAAACATCAATGATGACGGTATTGCTACCCTCCGGCGTGACAATGCTCCCGCTCATCTTCATGGTATTCCTCGGAGTGAAATTCGGAATTTACAACATTTACCCACTCAAATTGTAGTTGCTCCTTTGATGGCTCTAGAACGGGGTCACAATATCTTGAATGCTCAAGGTAAAGCCGCATTCGGTGCAGTCCTGTTCCTCAATAGACCTATGCCAATACCTGATAGCTGGCAATCTACCGTTCAGCAACTCAATGCTTGGGCGCTTAAGCACGAAAAAGACTCCACTCTTTACGAAGAAGCTCAATCAATATTGGGAAACCTAACCCTAACTCAGGTTGCAGATATCTTTTACCAGAATGCTGCTGCCGAAATGGTCAACCTGAACTACACGGCATGGGCTTTTAAGCAATTAACAAAAGAGGAGCGATCAGTACTTTGCTGGACTCAGTTAGTGAGTATCTGGCAAATCATCGGGCGTTTGGTGCGTGGTGGTGTACCAGCAGTAGTCCATTTTATCGATGTGAAATTTGCCCCAAATTCAGCCATTGGCGAACAAGACAGCGAAAGCACTTCACTTTTGGTTGCCATCATCAAGGTGCTGGAACCCTATATCGAAGGCGAGGATGTTTTGGCGCGATCGCTTTATGGCACTTTTTTGAACGCACTTCAACAAATGCAACAAAGAAACTTAAACTATGACTAAAATTATTCTTCCTGGTGCTTGGGAACTTACTGCAACGAATCCAACATGCGAACTCTCTGCAATCTATGTTCCTACTGCGTGGCGACAAGTCGCCAACAACCTTGCTCAACAGCGTGCCAGATTCAGAGGTCAAGGTTATCGAGCTGTACCAGTTTATTCTCTTGACCCTTTGATAGTTGGTAGCTTCCCTCAAATTATCAAGACTGTGCGTAATGGCTGGCAGAGAGGCAATGTACCTTGGTTGTTAGCAACAGAAACCACAGACCTTTCTGACTTGGGTAACTATATCAAAGATTGGTTGATTGAAGAATTCAGTTCTTTAGAAGATGTTGAGTCACAGCTTGCAAATCTGAATAATGATGATTGGCACTGGGAAGAGCCAAAAATCTATGATTTACTTCATCCTCAAGATAAGGTTGAAACAAGCAACCTTTACCAAGCTATTCCAGATTACCTTGCCAAGGAGTTTCTCCAAAATCCAACAGTTTCCTTTGGTGTCGATGAGCAGTATCAACTGATATTTTACCGAGTGGTGAGCCTCCAAGGTGCTGAGTTGATGTCATGGCCTCCCTGTCAAGTTACGGTAACAACAGGAAAAGAAACAACAGAAACAGCTTACATTTCATTTGTCATTGAGTTTGTTTTGCAAACCGTTCCCTGGCGCGAAAAACCTATTGTTTATCATCATTTATCAATTCGACGTTGGCTGACTAAACCTTTGAAATATGTACCTTATCCAGGTGTGAAAGCTCATATTGGTGATAACCGTCGGTGGTTAGATGGTCAACGCCAACCCTTTTGTTTTATTCCACTAATGATGAACCGTTATGGAAAGGAAGTGAAATGGCCTCAAGCCATCAGCAATCTTTTTTCTCTCAATGACTCTCAACTTCCTGACGCAAATAATTTCGTTTCTAACCCAAATCATAACTGGTCAAGTGTCAACACAATTCCTAATGGTATCCAAGCTGCGATCGCCTACACTTCTAAATTAGGAGATCCACCCTGCTACGCTGGTGTCAGTCCACAGGATTTGGCTAGTTTAGATCAAGCTATTGAAGCACGTCTCCCTGTTCAAAGAGTGGGTGAGGCTGAGAGGGTGACAGGTAACGTTTTTATTTTCTGGCCTTCAGAAAAACCCAAAAAGAAAATTGTTCCTCTGCTTGCTGACGAAGAAAACCAATCTAATAAACCTAAAAAAGCAAAGAAATCTGACGACCCAAATCATTCACACACCCCAATGCTGCGACCAAAATTAGTAGCACCAGCAGTTTTTCGTGAAACTGAAAATCCCCTCCGTACTATACTTGTTTTGTGGGAAACTCCACAATGTCGTGATGCACTGATTGCTGAAATTTGCCAATTACTGTATTTATCACCCACAAAAATAGAAAATATCTATCAAGGTTTCTACGGTTCCCTGTGCATCAAGACTCAGCACGTTAGCGACCTCACACAAGACCTGGAAATTAAAAATTTCTCTGAACTGAGGAAAACTTATCAACAGCAACGCCCTAATTTATTAGCAGAACGCATCAACAAGATTACTGCATTTCTACCCCAAACTAAAGAACTAAGTGGTGCTTTAATCGAAATTAGACCTAAACCGTTCATATCAGAAGCCGATCCTAAACTGGCGTGGCGAATTGGGGCAATGAAAGCAGGCTATCTCAATCAACACATCCACCGAATAACCACTAAAGCAGACCCGGAAAAGCTGAAAAAATCTGGTTTAGAACCAGTAAAACGAGCGGTATCAGACTTACTTAGACAATTTGGAATTTTACCTGATACTCCTTTAATCAATCCTAAAAAAGATGGTATTACTCCTGATGTCTGGTTAACGTGCTTTTATGTCCTACGTCGCACTCGCAAAACAAATGCTGAAAATATTCCCAAAACTGTTGTTTTGATGATTAGAGTTAATCCATTTACAGCAAAAGTAGAGTTAACAACACCTGACTTATTTAATAAACAAGGTTGGGTATCATATCCTGTCGGACTCGCACACCTTTCTGATGAAGACTGGGACTCCAACTCTTATGATGAAAGTAATGAAGAACTTGACGAGGAAAAAAAGCGCAAGGAGCAAACAAAAGAACAAAGATTAATCAATAAATTTGTTGCTGAATGTTTGCAAGATTGCTTAAATACTCCAATTACTGATAATAAATCCCCGCGTGTGCTATTCATGGCAGAAGCACAAAATGCCCGCAAAACGCTCAACTGGCTACAAAACAAAAATCTACTAAGTAATGACCCACTACAAACGCTGAAACAGCACCTTTCACAAGAAGAAATAAATCGCCTATGGATTGTGCGCTTACGAGTTGCAGATAATGGTGAAGTGCCAGTCGCTATTGTTAAAGATTCTCCCGGTAGTCGAACCAGTGGTGTTTATCGATGGCAGAATGTATGTGATGATGGGGAGCGATCGCTCTACCTTAGTATCAGAAAGGGTCTAAATACTGAACAAGACATATTACGCAAATGGCAGTTTCGCCTTGATAATGGCAATAGGCAAGCAGGAAAAGCCAGAATATTAGAAATAGTCCTTATTCACCACCCAGAAATCGCAGAGGACAAGCTAGCCTACTTTGTTCATTCTCTAAGGAGTCGCTGGCCTTATTTTGCAAATGACGTTGTTCTACCATTGCCTTTCCCCTTTGCAATTAAGGCTAAAGAGTATGCTGTCAGTACTAAAGATCCTCTGGAATCCTCAGAGACTGACGAATCGAACTTTTAACAATAAAGCCCCCTTCAGATTTGGCAACGAGGCTAAATCAGTGGCTGTTAACCCCAAAGATTGGTAAGAATAGGAATAAGCAGAACGTTTTCCTAAAAAACAGTTTTTCAATATGAGCAATACCAGTAATTTTCGTGAAGCTATCCGTGAGGCTAAATCTCACGCCCTCGTTGGCCCAAATGTAATCGCCAACGCCCTCCCCTACGTTGGTGGTGGATTAGTGCTAACAGCATTAGGAACCTACGGCGGTTTGGGAGTTATCCGTACTAACCCCGAAATATTCTTTCCCACCTTCATTGGTGCAGTGATTTTGGAGTTAATTTTGTTCTTTGTTGCCCAAAATGTTGCCCAAAAAGGTAATAAGGGTCTTGCATTACCCCTATTGGCAACCTACAGCCTATTGTCTGGATATACTCTCAGTGGATTGGTGTATGTCGCTTTGAGATCCCAAGGTGTTGGCATTCAAGGGATTGGGTTGGCTGCCCTTGGTTGTGGTGTCACTTTTATTGCTGCCCGTCAAATAGGTTCAAATCTTTCTGAACAAGACGGTATGGCTTTGACAAAAACAATCAATCTTGGCGTTATCGCCTTGGTGGTTGTGTGCCTTGCCCAATTTGGGTTTGCCATGTTTGGTGTTTACACGCCAAATTGGTTAGAAATTGCCATCTCCGGTTTAGGAGTATTCCTGTTTATTGGGGTTTCTGTTGTCGATTTCTACATCTTGCCCCGCACTTACAGCGATGACCAATATCTGCCTGCTGCTTTGTCGATGTACTTAACTTACATCAACTTGTTCGTCTTTATCTTGCGGTTGCTAATTGCCATAAATGGCCGCGATTAATTGTCTGTAGGCACTCACAAAAGTAAAGTTTTATAAAGTAAAAACCGTGGTTAAATTTTTAGCCTCCACGGTTTTTTTCATTTGTTTAATACAGGACTTACGCAAGATGTGCCTGAAAACCTGATTATTGCGTAGCGGTAATTCATGAATTACCGCTACTTTCGTTATGTTTTGCGTAAGTCCTATAATATAAGTAGAATATGTAGATAAGTTAAGCCTCAAGTGAGCAAAACTATGCTTGAATTCTTAAACATCAAAATCGAAGTAGAAAGATTGTCTAATATCTTAGGGAAGGCCGAAGACTGTCTTTGACCTTCAATATTTGACTGCAAGAATTCAATATTTAGATCAAGTAATTGCTCAACGTGATTTTTGGAATAATCCAACCCTTGCTTATGAGACACTTCAAGAAATTGAATACTCCATATTCTACAAGCATCAGCAATATCAACGCTGGTGTTCGATTCTAGAAGATATCAAGGCTGCACTGGAATTGTTGGAATTATCAGCCGATGAGCAATTGTGGCAAGAGGCGCAAACCAACCTTACCCAACTCCAACAAGAACTCGAAACAGCAGAAATACGACAATTATTGTCTGACCCCCACGACAAAAAAGCTGCATTACTCACTATTACTGCTGAGGTTGATAATGCAGACAGTCAGCACTGGGCATATATGTTGCTGCAAATGTATTGGCGTTGGGGAAAAAGCCACAATTATCAAGTGGATGTAGTAGAGATTTCTGAAGGTAATGAGGGCGGAATTAAGTATGCAACCTTAGAAATTACAGCACGTTGTGCATACGGCTACCTCAAATCAGAAACAGGCACACATCAACTACAACAGATATCGCCCTTCGATGTTACTAACACCTTGCGGACAAGTTTAGCTAGTGTGCAAGTTATCCCAATATTGGGTGAGTCTGTTGAGTGGGAGATTCCAGAGAAGGATTTGGAAATTACTTGGCCTCGCTATCGGGGGAATGTCAACCGGACAGAAACATGGGTAAAAATGGTTCACATTCCTACTGGGATTAGTGTATCTTCTAACCAACAGCGTAGTCAGATGCAAAACAAAGAGAAAGCCTTAGCTATTCTCAAGAGTAAACTGTTTGCGATGTCTACGACGGGCTACGCCTACGCACTAGCCCAAAGTGTCCAGCAAATTGACCAAATTCAACCCCGGCAGATAAAATCTCTATCCAACAAGCTCATTCGAGAATATATCTTGCATCCTTACACCAAGGTGAAAGATTTACGCACTAATGTAGAAACACCTGCTGCGGCAGCGGTCTTAAAAGGTGAAATTGATTTGTTTATCAAAGCCTATCTGCAACAATAAAATCAAACCACCTCTTTTACGAAAGAAGTGCTTGATAATTCAAAGTAATTTTTGTAACTTCCTAAGTGGTGCAGAGAGAATTTGCTCAACTACGGCTAAAATTAATAAATACAAGTAGAAGAAAGAGCAATTTTCCAATCCAAAGCGCTCTATCTATCATTCAGCAAGCCCTATGGAAGTTTTAGAACTAAAACGCGAAATCGAAACGTTGTCTAACCGCCTGGGTAAAACCCAGGACTATCTTTGACGTACCTGCACTGACAGCCAAAATTCAAGACCTCGAAAAAATATCAGCACAGCCAGAATTCTGGAATGACCAAACCCAGGCCCAACAAACACTGCAAGAACTCAACGACCTGAAAGCCCACCTCCAGCAATACGATCGCTGGCACGCCAATCTAGAAGATACTAAAGCAGTTGTTGAATTATTGGAGTTAGAAACTGATGAGGCACTACTCCAAGAAGCCGAATCTACCATCACTAAACTGAATCGTGACCTCGATCAGTGGGAGTTACAACAGTTACTTTCTGGCCCCTATGATGCCGAAGGTGCTGTACTGACAATTACTGCTGGTGCTGGTGGCACAGATGCTCAAGATTGGGCATTTATGCTGATGCGGATGTACACCCGTTGGGGCGAAGCTCACGGCTATAAGGTAATTTTAGCTGAAGAGTCGGAGGGTGATGAAGCCGGAATTAAATCGGCAACCCTAGAAATTACTGGTCGTTATGCTTATGGTTACTTGCGTTCAGAAATGGGTACACATCGTTTAGTGCGAATTTCCCCTTTTAATGCTAACGGTAAGCGGCAAACCAGTTTTGCAGGGGTGGAAGTGATGCCGCAGATTGATAACTCTGTACAATTAGATATTCCAGACAAGGATTTGGAAATCACCACAACTCGCTCTGGTGGTAAAGGTGGCCAAAATGTCAACAAAGTAGAAACTGCGGTACGGATTGTTCACCTTCCCACGGGTCTTGCCGTGCGCTGTACAGAAGAGCGATCGCAGCTGCAAAATAAAGAAAAAGCCCTAAATCGCCTCAAAGCAAAGCTGTTGGTCATCGCCAAAGAGCAACGTGCCCAAGAAATTGCCGAAATTCGTGGCGATATGGTAGAAGCCTCCTGGGGAAACCAAATCCGTAACTATGTATTTCATCCATACCAAATGGTGAAAGATTTGCGTACAGCTACGGAAACAACAGCGATTGGCGATGTGATGAATGGCGAACTTGATACATTCATCCAAACTTATCTCCGCCAAGAAAATAAACTAGTAGAAAACACTCTGGTATAGAATTTTGCTCAATACATAACATCCCGATTGCTAAGGCGTTTCTTTTTGAAACGCCTTAGTAATATATGGGCGATCGCAATCCCATAGCAGACCCAACTGTTACAGTTATAAAAGAGTCTGTAGACAAATAACTATGAGCAACTCTCCTTCAACAGAACCTCAACCTAGCTACGTTAAACTCGCCATGCGAAACATGGTGCGGAAGGGTGGAACTTCCTTAAAGCATTTTGCGTTGACTGCTGTAGGGCTTTTAGCTCTGCTTGTTGGTCTTGCTTACCTCACTCACTAAGCTATTACGCATTTAAGTTGTATCTTTACTGGTGTTCGCGCAGCGTCTCCTTCAGGAGAGGGCTGTCATTAGTCATTTATATTTCAAAGGACAAATGACCAATGACAAAGGACACTCTTAACGACAAATCGGAAACCTCAGACAAGGAGACTATGTGCCTCTGAGAGTTGAACTATATGTGGAGGAGTATTTTTATGATTTGTCCCCGACAATATCTGTAAAGATTGACGAGACTAATGTCCGAATTACTCCTGAAACTTGGGAAAACTGGTTTAATCACTGGTTGGAAATTCTTCAGCCTCAGATTCCACCAGCACCAAGTTATGAAATCGGGCTGCGTTTGACAGATGACTCGCAAATTCAAGAACTGAACGCTCAATATCGTCAGCAAAATAAGCCGACAGATGTTCTAGCCTTTGCTGCTTTAGAGGTGGATTTTCCTCAAAGCAAAGAAATGCTTGCCTCTGTACCATTATATTTAGGTGATATTATTGTGTCTGTAGATACAGCACAACGCCAAGCTCAACAACAGGAACATAGCTTACCTACTGAGCTAGCCTGGTTAGCTGCTCACGGTTTATTACATCTGTTGGGCTGGGATCATCCTGATGAAAAAAGTTTAGAGCGAATGTTAAAACAGCAAGTGAGATTGCTGAATGCAATAGGTATTGCTATTGACATGGAATAGCAGTAGCTGATGTATCTCTTAATGTCAATTTTGGGTAATACTTTTATAATACTTCTGTGGAAAATTGCCTAAAGATTGCCTCAAAGTTAATTCTGCCATTAAGATCGGCGAATATTCCCACTGTAGCAACTCTGTTCTTGTGTTTTTAAGTGTATGTCCCAAAAAATTTCTCCCTCACCAACGCCTACCTCGTTACAAACACTAGTGTCTAACGAACGGGAATTCTCCTGGAAAGTAGCCTCTAATTTATTTATTAGTTTTAAATATGCCTGGGCTGGAATCAGCTATAGTTTTCAAACTCAACGTAACTTTCGCATCCACGTAAGTGTTTGTGCTTTAGCGATCGCTTTAAGCGTTTTTTTGCATCTGCAAGCGGTGGAAATAGCGGTAATTGGTATAACTAGTGGTTTAGTTTTGGCATTAGAGTTACTAAATACAGCGATCGAGTCTGTTGTGGACTTAACCGTTAAGCAGACATACCATGAATTGGCAAAAATTGCTAAAGATTGTGCGGCTGGTGCAGTGCTTGTCTCTGCTTTCGTAGCGATGTTAGTAGCAGGTACGCTATTGCTCCCTCCCCTGGTAACGTTAATTATATCGGCTTTGTAGAAGTGATTTGCTCCAATGTAGCCCGCACTTCTCTACAAGACGCTCTTGCTAGCTTGCTTCCACGTTCGCGTAGCGTGCCGTAGGCAAGTGGTACGACAAAGCTCAGTGACCACCGTAGGTATCGTCAAGTGAGCCGATAAGAGGATCGCATGTCCGATCCCCTGGAGAATACATTATAAGCAATTTAGAATTGAACAAGTGGCTTATCGTAGAGTAGCCGCTTCATATTTACGTGTCCACTTTAAGGTTATTTTTACATCTAGCGAACAAATAAATAAGTAGGCAAGAATAAATCAAATTATGTTACGCAATGTGAAATAAATTAAATTGGTTGGTAGTAATCGACTCTAACTCTATTTTAAGGGCTAAAGTCACTTACTACAAACCTTTAATTATTCACGCCCACTCACTTAGTATGAGATATTTGTCTATGCTGTTGCAACTGATGAGTGATAGAAGCCAGGAGTTATAAACTTTGATTATAGTTATCGACAATTACGATAGTTTTACATATAACTTAGTACAGTACCTGGGAGAATTGGCTTCAGAGTTCCCAGTGGCAGATGATATTAAAGTTTTTCGTAACGACAAGATATCCATAGATGAGATTCGGGCATTAAAGCCAGAAGCTGTAGTTATTTCTCCTGGGCCAGGTCGCCCGGAAGATGCCGGTATTTCTTTAGAATTGATTGAACAGCTAGGACAAGAGTTACCAATTTTGGGTGTCTGTTTGGGACATCAAAGCATTGGTCAAGTGTTCGGTGGTAAAATAATTTCTGCTCCAGAGTTGATGCATGGCAAAACCTCTCAAGTGTCTCACACTGGAGTGGGGGTTTTCCGGGGATTAGAAAATCCTCTGACCGCCACCAGGTATCATAGTTTGGTAATCGAACGTGAGACTTGCCCAGATGTGTTAGAAATCACCGCTTGGGTTGAAGATAACACCATTATGGGAGTGCGACACCGGAACTATCCTCACATTCAGGGCGTCCAGTTTCACCCAGAGAGTGTCCTGACATCTTCAGGAAAACAGTTATTGCGAAATTTTCTGGAACAGTTACAGTCAAGAGCATAATTAATGAAACGACGACAGTTGATGGGCTATGCTGGGGCGGGGTTAGTCACAGCTTTGGTTACTACCTTGGGTTCTGAATCTCAAGCTGACGCACAATCTAGCGGTTTATCAGTTCAGTGGTTGGGTCATACTTGCTTTCTTTTTACTGGTGGTGGTGCGAAAGTTCTCGTCAATCCATTTCGGACGGTCGGCTGTACTGCTGGGTATCGTCCACCAAAAGTTGCAGCAGATTTGGTACTGATTAGCAGCCAACTGTTAGATGAAGGTGCTGTGGATGTACTACCGGGAAATGCAAAACTCATCTACGAACCAGGAGTTTATGAGTTTAAAGGTATTAAATTCCAAGGAGTTGCCATAGACCATGATCGCAAAGGTGGTAGACAGTTTGGTTCAAATACTGCTTGGAGTTGGAAGCAAGGCGGAATTAATATCCTACACTTAGGCGGAGCCGCTGCACCCATTTCCATTGAGCAAAAAATCCTGATGGGGCGTCCCGATGTAGCGTTTATTCCAGTGGGAGGCAGTGCAAAAGCCTACAATGCTGAGGAAGCAAAGCAGGCTGTTCAAGTGTTAAATCCCAAGTTAGTGATTCCGACCCATTACCGTACACAAGCGGCTGATGCTGCTAAGTGCGATCTCTCGCCACTGGATAATTTTCTGACCTTGATGCAAGGGATGACAGTGCGGCGTAGTAACGGAGATAGTATTTCCATTAGCCCTGGTAAATTGCCGGAAAAGGGGGAAATTCAGGTTTTGAGTTACAAATTTTGAATAAAGGGGACTGGGGACTGGGGACTGGGAAAGGAGCAGGGGAAGAATTCCAAACTCCTAACTTTTGTACAGACGCGATTAATCGCGTCTCTACTCCTAACTCCAGCCTTTAGAACGTATACCACTCTGGGCCAAGCTTATCTGCGTCGCTGATGGGATTCTCAACTGCTGTCGTTTCATTTATAGTCCAAATGTTGTCTGTACCTGCTGTCTGATCGCGCCAGTAGATATCGGTCTTACCATCGCCGTTGAAATCGCCAAGGGATGGTGTCAAGGCCGCGTTATTAGCTGGTAAGAAAGCTTCAGTCGCAACTGTTGTGCCATCCATCAACCAAGCGGTGTTTGCACCTGTGGTTCCATTGTGCCAGAAGATATCGGTCTTGCCATCACCGTTGAAGTCACCAATTTTGGAAGTCCAGGATGAGTCAAGTGTGCCCAAAGCACCCTCTGTGACTAAGATACCATTTATCGTCCAAACCTTGTTCTCACCGGTTTGAGCGTTTCTCCACAGAATATCAGTCTTATAGTCGCCGTTGAAATCACCAAGGCTAGCAGTCCAGGCGGGATCTTGTGATTGCAGTGCCAATTCAGTCTTTTGCGTACCATCCATAAACCAAGCTGTGTTATCGCCTGTTGTCTGATTGCGCCAGAAGATATCACTCTTGCCATTGCCGTCGAAATCAACAATGGTAGGAGTTAGTGCTGTGTCTGTAGTGTCTAGAACAGTTGCATTCAGAACAGTAGTGCCATCCATCTCCCAGATAGCGTTCTCGCCAGTTGTGCCATTATGCCAGAAGATATCGGTTTTGCGATCGCCGTTGAAATCTCCAATCTGAGGAGTCCAGGCTGGATCGACGCTACTTAGAGCAGCCGCACTACCAACTTTGGTTCCATCCATCAGGACAATGCTATTCTCACCGGTTGTCTTATTGCGTAATAAGAAATCGGTTTTGCCATCAGCATTGAAGTCAGCAATTTTGTAATCATAGGCGGATAGATCAAATTGACCCAAAGAACCCTGTTCAACAACTGTTGTGCCATCCATCAACCGAATGATAATCTCACCAGTTGAAGAATTGACCCAAACTTTGTCTGTTTTACCATCACCGTTAAAGTCAGGAGTAATCGCCGCACTAGTTAAGTAAGGATTAGGATTGGGATTTGCTGACGTTTTAACAGGCGCAGTCACTGGTTCACTTTCTATTGCTAGTGAAGAACTCTTATTTCCAAACCCCAAATCATAATTTAAACTCTTAAGAGAAGTTGTCAAGATTTCTGATTTTGCAAAAGAATCTGATAACAATCGAGATGTATTCAAAGATAAGGGTGAGGAATTTTGATTTCCAGACATGGTGTATTTTTATGGTTGGTTGTTATATTCTTTTAACTTTTTTTGGCAATCTCTTTCTGTAACGAAATAACATTTACCTGAGCTTCAAGATTTCTTTATAACTATTTTTTATTTATTAATGTCATTTTTTGAAGATAAATATTTGTTTTAAACTATTATTCTAAAGTTTTCAAGTTCTAGATAAGCAATTACAAAATATTTTTTGTATTTTATATAATAATCCGATTTGATTTTTGAATAAAATTAGGTATTTGTAGGGTGCGTTCGCGTTTTGCGTAACGCACCATTCTTAAGGATTCGGTGCGTTACGCTATCGCTAACGCAACGCCAGTTGCTACAACGGAGGGAACCTCCGCAACGCACTGGCTCCCCTACGTATCTTTTCAAAAATCAAATAGTAGTCCTATATATGATTATTGCTAGACAATCAATGATTATTTTATCTATTTTCTTTGACATTTAAAGGTTTTATCAAAAATCTAATTGTATCTTTAACTGGTAATCAGTAAGATAAAAATATCCACACTAGCTACATATTTTTCTAAACTTAGATAGTCTTGATAATCCTTGTTTTGAGCGATGAATCTCTAACTACGAACTAGAATTTTCTTTAAAGTTTAATTATACCGACTTACAGAAGATAGATGCGATCGCTACATTATTCATAATAGATTTGTATAATCTTACCTTTGCTTTCTTGGCACTTTCTCAAGTATTGGCTGAAAATTCACTATTTTTTACTGTGTGTTGTTAGATTTATGAAATTTAAATAAAATAAAGCGTTATAAATTATTTCATAGATATCCTAAATCATTTAATAACAACAAGATTTCCAAGTTGTTTAAAAACTAGAAAATTTGAGTGTTTCGAGATAATTTATTCTTCTCCAATAATTTATAACTTGAGTGGAAACAAATATTGGTTAGAATAACTTAGATTAGCAACTATTAAGAAGCATCATCTGTGCATCTTCTAGTTGCAAAAAGTGTAAAATAACACAATACTTTTAGAAGTACATCAACTATGCAAGCAGAATATCGGCAGCGTCGCGAGCAATTAATGGCAAAAATTGGTGATGGGACAGCCATTTTTCGCAGTGCGCCAATGGCAGTGATGCACAATGATGTCGAGTATGTTTATCGCCAAGACAGTGATTTTTTTTACTTGACTGGTTTTAATGAACCACAAGCAGTAGCAGTGTTAGCGCCGCATCATTCAGAACATCAGTTTGTGCTGTTTGTCCAACCAAAGGATCGCGAAAAGGAAGTATGGACTGGTTATCTTTGTGGGGTAGATGCAGCAAAAGAAATTTATGGTGCTGATGAAGCGTACCCCATTAGTGAGTTAGATGAAAAATTGCCGCAGTATTTAGAAAAAGCCAGCCGGATTTATTATCACTTAGGACGCGATCGCAATTTTAACGACCAAATTCTAAGACATTACCAAAGTTTATTGCGGACTTATCCGAAGCGCGGTACTGGACCGATCGCTATTGAAGATACTGGCCCTGTCCTCAACAGCATGAGATTGATCAAAAGTGAAGCGGAGTTGGAATTGATGCGTCAAGCAGCTGCGATCGCAACTGTTGCACACAATTATGCACAAGAAATCGCCGCACCCGGACGTTATGAGTACGAAATTCAGGCGGAGATGGAACGGATCTTTCGAGTCCGGGGTGGCTTAGGGCCTGCTTATCCTTCAATTGTGGCTTCTGGTGTAAATGCTTGCGTACTACACTACATTGAAAATAATCGTCAAATGCAGGATGGAGAATTACTGCTAATTGATGCTGGTTGTGCTTACGGTTATTACAACTCCGATATTACCCGGACATTTCCTGTTGGAGCTAAGTTTACGCCAGAACAAAAGACTTTGTATGAGATTGTTTTGGAAGCACAAAAACAAGCGATCGCTCAAGTCCAACCAGGTAATCCCTTCAAATTAGTTCATGATACAGCAGTGCGCGTTCTCACAGAAGGTTTAGTCGAACTTGGCATTCTCAAAGGTGAAATTGATCAGTTAATTGAAGAAGAAAAATATAAACCATATTATATGCACCGCACCAGTCATTGGTTAGGTTTAGATGTCCATGATGTCGGTGTTTATCAGCATGGTGAAGACAAACCTCAAATTTTACAACCAGGTCAAATTTTGACAGTGGAACCAGGACTATATATAGTGCCAGATACCAAACTAGCAGAAGACCAGCCAGAGACCGATCCTCGATGGGTTGGGATTGGTATTCGGATTGAAGACGATGTGTTAGTTACACCTGGGGGACATGAGGTTTTAACTGCGGGAGTTCCCAAAGCTGTAGATGAAATCGAAAGATAGAAAATGGGCATGGTAGACATCATCCCTAAGCCGCGACTGGAAGTCGCTTTTAAAATCCCACTTCTAAGGGAAAAATTACGGTAAAAGTAGAACCAACGCCTACCTGCGAGGCTAGGTTAATTTGACCTTGCAATAGTTTTACTAAACGCGAGACGATCGCTAACCCCAATCCTGTACTATCAGCAAGATAAGGACGATCGCTAGAACTTACGCGAAAGTATGGTTCAAATATCTGGGCTTGGTTTTCGGGTGCAATGCCAACTCCAGTGTCAGAAACTGCGATCGCCCATCTCTGGTTCTCCAACACCTGACACATGATAATAACAGTCCCTAACTCTGTATAACGAATTGCATTACTAATAAGATTTGTAATAATTTGTTGCAATTGAAAAGAATCTGTGATAATTTTTTCAGGTATGTGATCGCAATCGACTACTACTTGTAAATTTTTTCCCGTAGCTAAAGGTTGCAACATTTCACACACCTTATCGATTAATTCACGCACATTGGTAGGTGCTGATTGGAGTTTTATCTGTCCGGCGTCATAGCGCGAAAGTTCTAGTACATCATTAATTAGATGGAGTAACTGTCTACCATTACGTAGTACCCGCTCAATATGTTCTAAATTGCTAAAGCTGTCTTTGATATCAGTCTTTCGTCGTTGTTGGCGTAAAAATAGATCCGAATAACCAATAATGGAAGTTAGGGGATGTTTTAATTCGTGGGCTAGTTGGGAAAGATACTCTTGATTAGCGCTAATTAGCCGCGTGAGTTCATCATTATGGAGCGTTAGTGATGCTTGTAACTTCTGTAATTCCCGCAAGCGTTCCTCAACATAACTCTTAAAACATCGAGCGATCGCTTCGTCTATAATAGCGTCAATCAAACGTATGGAACGAATTATCTCTGATGGGATTCCCTTTAATAAATCTGCTTGTAGAGCATCAAATATTACTGTTCGCAGCAGATGATATTCTCTGGCAATTTCTGCTGGATCAAAACCTTGTTCGGCTCGAATCGCTCCATGCTGAAAACTGGCAGTAACCATTGATTGAATATCATTCTCCTGAGATTTTGAAAGCACTGTCACCATAGCTTTCAAAACATCAGGGATGTGATCCTTTACTGCTGTATAAGATAGGTCATCAGCACTTTCAATCCGTCTATCTTTACGAACTGCTAAAATCCATTTATCAAGGATGGTGTCCTTTTTTTCAGCCAGGAGTTGACTAAAATCCATTATCTTAAATTCAGCTAGGAGATAGATGAGTAAACTTCCATATCCCAATAGTTTAGCCACTAGAGTGGTTTTTTACCAAAATTAATCAGATTTTTCACCTACCAAAAGAAATAGATTTTACAGATTTTTTCGTTACTTAGATTAACAACCGTATATAAAAGTTAAATTGTATAATATATATCTTGACTTTAGCAACTTAAAAGTCTAGCTGTTAACAGCCTTAATGCTTGACCGGCTGAAGTTATTTAGCTAGCTGTGCAAGGATTTAATTCACAAGATAACCAAAATCATAAATTTTCTAGATTACCGAAAAGTCAGGGTAGCTAGTTGATTGAAGTAATAAAAGCAACAACATAGAGTGTAATACAGATACTTTCACTGAAGATGGATGTTATATTATGTATATCAAAGAATGTTATAATCTACATATCTTCATATTGAATTAGAGTAAGTCAGCCTAATTCAGCAGATCGCAGTGCGGGATGTTGGAACGGAGGAACCAAATTGTGGGGCGTATCTCAAAGAAAGTGAGGAGTTGAGAGTGAGGAGTTAAAAGTTAGTTTACTAAATACTTAACTCATAACTCATAACTCATAACTTTCTTCAGAAGGGCATCTCTCAGCCCTAGCCCGTCAGCTAACTTCGTAGGCATTGAGAGGAGACTGAAGAGACGGCATTTTATATAATGTTCCGATCTCATCGGTATCCAAGGCTGGTACTGCTCAAATTTTTTGTACCTGCACTTAAATCTGTTGAGGTCGTAAATGATATTTCAACTAAATTTAGTAGCGATCGCAGCGATCGCTGGACAAGCTGCTTGGAAAAAGGCAAAACCTGTTATCCTCAAAGATGTCTTCTTTCTACCTGTGTTGGGGTTTTTAGGAATAATTGTCTTGTGGTGGATTGTTGCACTTGCCAACCATGAATTGATGCCCACCCCACCAGAAGCGTTAATCGCTAATCTAGACTACATCAGATTTCCCTTCTACCAACGAGGCCCGGGCAACTTAGGAATTGGTTGGCTGTTGATCGCAAGTCTGCGCCGGGTATTATTAGGCTTTTTGTTAGGTGCGGTAGTAGCGATTCCTCTGGGGTTTCTAATTGGTATGTCCAGATCGGCAATGCTAGCGCTCAATCCCATCATTCAAATTTTTAAACCTGTATCGCCCCTAGCTTGGCTGCCCATCGCCTTAGCAATTTTCAATTTAGCAGAACCTTCAGCGATTTTTGTCATCTTTATTACCTCCTTGTGGCCGACAATTATTAATACCGCTTTAGGAGTTTCTAGCGTTCCCAAAGATTATTTAGATGTGGCACGAGTACTGGAAATGCCGCGTTGGCGACGGATTACAAAAATAATTTTGCCTGCAAGTTTACCGTATATTTTTACGGGCTTACGAATTAGTTTAGGGATAGCTTGGCTGGTTATCGTCGCCGTAGAAATGCTCACAGGCGGTATTGGTATCGGCTTCTTTGTCTGGGATGAATGGAGTCGCTTAAACCTGAGTTCAGTCTTTTTAGCTGTGTTCATAATTGGCTTAACTGGATTAATTCTTGATTACGCTGTGGGCAAAATCCAAGAATTAGTCACCCATCGCCCTACAACTTCTAATTGATTAAATTTTTTCGCATCAAGACTAAGATACTTTTTTATTTTGCACTTTTGCCTTAGCCTATCTTACCAACCAAATTAATCACCAATGGAGCTACAAGAATGGGTGATAATAACTGGACTCGACGAGATTTTATCAAAGGAATCGGAGCAACCACAACCGGAATCGCACTATCTTCTTGTGCGATTTCAGGAGATAGATCCGCCAAAGGACTAACTGAAGATGCCTTAGCTGTGCAACCAGTAGTTAGATACCAAGACCTAGAAAAACCCGACCTCACCATTGGTTACGTTCCTGTTAATGATTGTGCGCCATTTGCGATCGCCTGGAAAAAAGGTTTCTTTCGCAAATATGGTTTGAACGTCACACTTAACCGCGAAGCCAGTTGGGCCACCTCCCGCGACGGTTTAATATTTGGTCGTCTGGATGCTTCGCCCGTAGTCTCCGGTGCCGTCACCAACGCCAGAATTGGTGCCGAAGGCGCACGCCACGCCCCCTTATGTGCAGCCATGACTATCCATCGCCACGGTAACGCCATGACGATGAACAAAGCCATGTGGGATTTTGGGCTGCGCCCGTGGTACGAGTATCAAGAAAAATATGGTGATGGCGCGCTGGAAGCCTTTGGGCGCGATTTCCGAGGCTACTTTGACAACCAACCGCCAGAAGGGAAAGTTTGGGCGGTTGTTTTGAGTTCCGCTATTTACGAATACTTTATCCGTTACTTATCCGCCGCCGCAGGTGTCGATCCCCTTAAAGAGTTTCGCGTCATCATCGTTCCGCCCCCCCAAATGGTAACAAACGTGCGGATTGGTGCTATGCAAGCTTACATGGTTGCAGAACCGTGGAATACACGAGCAATTACAGGTAATGAAAACATTGGCTTTACCTTCGCACAAGGCAAAGAAGTCTGGCTGGGACACCCAGATCGTTTGTTGGCAGTAATGGAATCTTTCATTGACAAATATCCCAAAACCTATCGTTCCCTCGTCAAAGCGATGATTGAAGCTTGTCAATATTGCAGCAAAGTAGAAAACCATCAAGAAGTAGCCGAACTGCTTACAGAACGTTCCTTTACAGGTGCTAGACCCAAAAATAAAAATGCTCCAATCGCAAAATTTACAAGTCCCGGAATTCTCGGCAACTATAACTATGGCGGCTTTGACGGCAAAGACCGCACCATCAAAGCCGCTGACACTACAATTTTCTTCGATATTCCTGACAACCTTCCTAAACAGCCAGGAGAACACTCCACATTCTTATGGAGATCCAGAAGTATCTGGTTAATGACACAAGCAGCGCGGTGGGGACAAATTCATAAATTCCCCAAAAATGCCGACAAACTAGCCCAACAAGGCTGGAGAACAGATTTATATCGGGAGATAGCATCGGAAATGGGCATTGAATGTCCCAAGGATGATTACAAGGTCGAACCACCAGAAGTATTTATAGATAAGAAAGGCTTCGACCCCAGCGATCCTGTGGGTTATCTGAATAGTTTTGCCATCAGGGCTAACGCTCCCACTCGCTTTTTCATGTCTTAAATCCCAAGTTTAAATATTGATTGACTAAATTATTTGCGGAGCATTTGATGATGGAATATACCTCATTGCCTATTAATACTCAGACCGAAGTTCTGCCCCGCCCTGGATTTTTAGAAGTTGAAAATTTAGTCAAGTCTTATCCGACACCTGATAAAGATAATTTTGTTGTCTTAGATGGAGTTAATCTTACGATTAATGAAGATGAATATATTTCTGTAATTGGCCACTCAGGTTGTGGTAAATCAACTCTACTAAAGATAGTAGCTGGTTTAGAAAAAGCAACTTCTGGCTCAGTCAGGCTAGATGGACAAGAAATTCGTCAGCCGGGAGCCGAAAGGATGATGGTATTTCAGAACTATTCGCTGTTACCTTGGTTAACAGTGCGAGAAAATATCCGTTTAGCCGTGGATGAAGTGTTAAAAAACGCTAATAGGGCTGAAAAAATTAGCATTGTAAATCAACACTTGGCAATGGTAAACTTGACGGCGGCGGCTGACAAATATCCCGATGAAATTTCTGGAGGTATGAAACAACGAGTAGGTATTGCCAGAGCCTTAGCAATTCGTCCCAAAATGTTGCTGATGGATGAACCTTTTGGGGCATTAGATGCACTAACTCGTGGCAAATTGCAGCGGCAGGTATTGGATATTTGGGAAAATAATCGTCAAGCAGTGATGATGATTACCCATGATGTAGACGAAGCAATTTATATGTCCGATCGCATCGTCTTGATGACCAATGGCCCAGCCGCTAATATCGGGGAGATTTTAGAAGTTCCTTTTGAGCATCCACGCGATCGCGCCGCCATGCGAAACTCAAAAGAGTATTTTGAACTCCGCAACCATGCCTTAAATTTCCTCGATCGATATTTTGCTCAAGACGAGTAAATTAGATTATCATTTTTTTAGTGGGTAGCCTAATTCAAATTCATGAAAGCTGGATTTGGAACGGAGGAACCATATTGTGGGGCGTATCTCATAGAAAATGAGGAGTTAAGAGTCAGAAGTTAAGAATTATTAATATTAACTCAGTACTCAGCACTCAGCACTCCTAAGAGAGAGACACCTTCCAGTCTTAGCCCGTCAGCTAACTCCGTAGGCAATGGAAGGAACCCCCAAGACTTTGGCTGTAATACAGTTATTATTGGGGTTTCCTTAACTGATTTAAGATTTGAAATTTTGGTTATCATCACTCAATCTAAAATGCAAAATCGTTTGACTGAGCGTAGCTGAAGTCCAAAATCTAAAATTGGTCGCCCTGCTTCTCATTGCTAATTCATTTCATTGGGAGAAGTAAAGCTGTGCAAATTAAGCCAATGTTAGCACGTCTGCAAAGTGCCACAGGTCGGGATGATTTAATTGAACAAATGGTACTGTTGCCAGAACCAAAAAAACCTTTTTCTAAAAAACCTCAAAAAGCAAAAGCAGTTAATCTAATTGTTGCTTATGACGCATCTCCTAACAGTCATACAGCATTAGATATTGCCTTTTGGATTGCCCATCAAACGCGTTTAGCCACTAATGCAGAAGTTACAGTTCAAGCCGTTTATGTAGTAGAAGATAATCAAAGCAGTCAGTATCCAAATATTTTAAGCTTTCCCCAACAACAGCCTTCATTGGAATGTCAAGTCAGTGAAGTATCAAAGTCTGTCACCCAGGTATTAACTCAACCCAAGTTACAGACAGTGATAACTCCCCTGCAACAAGCAGATATAATTCTCTGGCAAGCGCGGAGTCTGGCTGAAGAATGGCAAGGTTCCTTCAAATCTCACCTACGGTTTGGTTCCATTGCCACAGAACTTAACAAAGTTGTTGAATCAGAAGCTGCCGATATTCTGTTTCTCGGTTGCAACTCTGTCAATCACCCGCTGATTGAGGCTTTAGGTTTTAATTTTCCCTGTGCTGTTTTAGGTATTCCCAGTTCTATTGAGGAATAATCGCTGTTTGAAATTTAAGTAATTTTTATCAAATTTTAATTTATAGATAAGTCACCTATATCTGGGTGGCTTTTTTGTTGCCAAGTAAACAATTCATCTTCGGGAGATTATACCATTTCACGAAATGCTTGATACAAATGATATGTCATTGCGTAGGCGAAGCCTTCCCGTTCACGCAGCGTCCCGAAGGGAAGGGTACGCAACGAAGTGGAGCGAAGCAATCACAAAGTATCTTGCTAATTTAATATTTCAATATGTAGATAATATCATAAGTATTGCTATAAATAAACAATTAAAATTTAAAAACAAAAGATATATTATATTTAATTTACGTGCCAATTTAATTATTTTTTTACCAATAGACAGTAAAAGTTATATCTTACGCTGGATAGAGCTTTCAGCCCTTGGAGAGATGCTTTAAACAGCTAAATTCTACGATTCTGATTTGAAGAGTCAGGTATTGCCATAGGTACAAACATAATAAATACTAAGAGTTACTTCTCAAGAAATTCTTAATTCCCCCAAATTTAAACTTAGTAGAAGGAAATCCAATGTTCCAAAGTACGGAAATCATGGTGGGACTCTATAAACCACTATTGTGGTTAGCACAGGTTCCAGCAGAACCCTCAAACGTCACACCAGAACAAGCATCAGTTCTCATTTCCGGGCCGCGCTTTTTTGTGGCTTTAATCTCCGGCGTGATTCTTGCCTTTGCTTTCCAATTAGTTCTAACTAATCTCTCCCTTGCATTCGGTATTTCCTACCTGGGGCACTCATCTGACTCTGATTCAGATAGTAGGGAAGTCGAAAGTTTGGGCGGCAACATTCGCAAAATCGGTACATTAGTAGGATTTTGGACATTAGCCACTGTAACGGTTGCCTTATTCATCGCTTCTTACCTGGCAGTAAAATTGAGCCTTGTCATCTCAGATCGAGGATTGGGATCGATTCTCGGTTTGGTGATTTGGGGTGCTTACTTTTTGCTGCTAGTTTGGGTAAGTTCCACCACTGTAGGCTCCTTAATAGGCTCAGTTGTCAATACGGCAACATCTGGGTTTCAGGCAATTATGGGGACTGCTACCGCTGCACTTGGCGCTAAAACTGTGAGTAACCAAGTGGTAGCCACAGCTGAAGCCGCCGCCGCCGCCGTCCGTCGAGAACTAGGAAGCGCCATCGACCCCGTGAGTATCCGAGAAAACATTGAAGATTACTTAGAAAAGATCCGTCCTCCAGAACTCGATGTGTCAAAGATTCGGAGTGATTTTGAAAATTTACTCAACGATCCGCAATTAAAAGCGATCGCTGGGACTCCAGATATCCGCAACATCGACCGCCAAAAGTTTATTGAGTTAGTCAGTAGCCGCACCGATCTTTCCAAAAAAGACGTTAGCCGCATTGCTGATACTTTGTATAAAGTTTGGCAGCAAGTAGTAAGTCAGCAACCACCCACCGAAGACCGTTTGGGTGAGTTAATGGATTATCTGAAATCACTTCCAGCAGGACAAAGTAAAACAGATGAACTCAATGCCAAGCTGGATCGGTTATTAGCAGAAAAGCGTGATTCCAAAGAATCTGACCAAAAAGCAGCTGGTGGGCCAATTCAAAGTACACTCCAGCAAGGATTATCTGCCTTAACCGCCATTGTGTTGGGACGCACAGATTTGTCTGATTTGGATGTGGAAAAAATCTTGGGTAGTCTCACTAACGCTAAAGATAAAGTCACCGAACAAGCAGATAAGTTAGGCTTGCCAACACCGTCACAACCCTATAGTCCAATTCGGGCTGATGTCGAAAACTACCTGTACAATACTTATGCTTGGCAACTGAGTTCAGAAAGAATTGCCCAGGAATTTCATGATGTCATCTACGACCCAGCAGCTGACCCTGGAATCGTCCGCAGGGAACTAGAACGACTATCCCGCAATGATTTCGTCAAAATTTTGCAACAACGGGGATTACTTACCCAAGGTCAAATTCAGCGGATTGCAAATCAGCTAGAAACTGTCCGCCAACAAGTTTTGGTAACAGTGAAAGCTATTGAAGAAAGAGATATAGTCCAAGACTTGCAACGCGCAGTAGAAAGTTATCTGCTGATTACTCCCAAGGCAGATTTAACAGCCGAAGGCATTGAGCGGAATTTTAAACCACTGTTGGAAGACTCAGAGGCAGATTATGAAACCCTGACATTGCGATTAGCGCACCTTGACCGCCAAGAAATTCGGCAGATATTGCTACAACGTAATGATGTCCAGTTATATGAAGTAGATAGCATTGTCGATGAGTTGGAAAAACAACGCGATCGCGTCTTGGTGGAATCCAAAGGACTAGCAGAACAGGCACAATATCAAGCAGAAACCCTGTGGCTGAATGTAGAATCATATCTGCGTAACACCGGAAAATCAGAACTGAATCCTGATGGCATCCGCGCCGACTTCAAAAAGCTACTAGAAGATCCTCAAGCTGGAATTAACTCAATTCGGGCACGCTTGTCTCGCTTTGACCGCGATACCTTAGTACAGTTGTTGAGTCAGCGGGAAGATTTGAGTGAAGATCAAGTTCATCAAATCATCAATGCTACTGAGGAGTCATGGTACAATGTTCGCCACACACCCCAAATTGTAGTTGATAAAGCTAAAGAGCAATACGACTCTGTGACGACGACGATCGCAGATTATCTCCGAAATACAGGTAAACAAGAACTAAATCCTGAAGGTATTGGGCGAGATTTGAACAGATTGTTTGAAAATCCCAAAGAGGGAGCCGTCGCACTGCGCCGTCGGTTGTCGCAGGTAGACCGGGATACACTGGTGAAATTGCTCAGTCAACGCCAAGACTTGAGTGAAGAACAAGTCAATGAAATCATTGATTCCACCCAAAATTCGATTCGTAACTTTGTGCGTGCGCCTCGTCGCCTAGCTAGCCGCACACAGCAAAGAGTAGAATCATTCAAAGGTTATCTCGAAGAGTATCTGCGCCAAACTGGTAAAGAAGAACTCAACCCAGAAGGTATCAAACGCGACTTGCAATTATTGTTGCACGATCCACGAGTTGGGGTTGAAAGTTTTGGCGATCGCCTTTCCCAGTTTGACCGTTCTACGATCATCGCCCTGCTGAAAATTCGGGAAGATATTTCTGATGAAGAAGCGGCGCGGATTGCCGATAATATGGTGTCCGTAAGGGATCAATTTGTCGAACAAGTGCGGAGCATTCAACGAGGCATTCAAGATGCAATTGATGGGATTTTTGCCCGCATTCGTAACTATCTCAACTCCCTGGATCGCCCGGAACTTAACTATGATAGTATTAAGCGCGATATTCGCACAGTTTTTGACGATCCCCAGGCGGGTTTTGATGCCCTGCGCGATCGCTTGTCCTCCTTTGACCGTGATACCCTAGTGGCAATTATGAGTTCTCGTGAGGACATTTCTGAAGAAGATGCCAACCGGATCATCGACCAAATTGAACGGGCACGCAACACAGTATTGCAACGTGCAGAACGCCTACAGCAGGAAGCCCAACGCCGTCTAGAACAGGTAAAACATCAAGCACAGCGGCAAGCAGAAGAAACCCGCAAAGCCGCAGCTACAGCAGCGTGGTGGCTGTTTGCCACAGCATTCGTCTCTGCCATTTTCTCTGCATTAGGAGGAGCGATCGCTGTAGTTTAACAAGTTGTCTCCGCTAACTTTTCAGCCTCCCGGTATGGGGGGCTTTTCTATGTAACGGACACATACTCCTACGCAGAAGCAAGCTAGGCGTAGCATCTGCTAGAGAAAAAAGAAAAGAAAAAAAGGAGAAATACGTATTGGCAAATTTTGTGTAAGTATGTCTTTCAATTATGCCTTTCAATATAGTCATATATGAATATCCTTTACTGCTCTAATCTCAGCAATTAGATGGGTGAAAATAGAATTGGTTTAATGTTTTAATATTATTAAATAACTTGCAATCAAATTTCAGCCTACTATCAATAAATATACTCGTAATTTTTGCAAGTTAATAATTCTTACCTAAGTAGCAATTTCAAACAATGGAAAATACATTAATTGATAAAACCTTCCGTGATAGCAATGGCAAAATTGTTTTGGGTCAAATGCCAAACCCACCACTGATTCTTTGGATAGTTGCTAGTTTACTAACTCTAGTTTTTACAAGCGGTAAAATCAATACAGTGTTAGACTTTCTGGCAAATGGTTCCTTGTTTACTTGGGCGTGGATGGAGCTATTTCAAGGCGTTAATTATTTTCGCAGAGCGCTTGGTCTTGCCGTATTGATTGGGATGATCGCATACAAAATCCAGTAAATATCCATAACAAAGTAATAAATTATACTAGTAAAAAAGGAGTTCTAAACTCCTTTTTTTTGTCTAAAGTTTAAAATGTGAATAAAGTCATACTGAAATTATGACTTTATTACACTGTGTTTTATTATTCAGCAATTTAAACTGAGAGCAATACAGCAAATCAATTAAGTCGTGTAACAAACAAAACTTACTGTAAAGTTAATGGGTAAGAATATCTGTTCACAAATTATTGATAAATGCTGTATAGAACTCAAGTAAATTAATTGATGGAGATTTGAATATGAAACGTATTCTATTAGGTACATTACTTGCTCTCCCATTTGCAATTTCCTCTTTGCCGTCACAAGCATCAGCAGCAGAAATCATTGTCAGACCCAATATTCATAGAGCTGCTATTGTGCATAAACCTATTGTTGCTCGATTTCAACGAAAGTTAATTCCTGCACATTGGGAAACAGTACGACGCGGTAACAGGTGGGTTAAGGTTAGAGTTCCTGCTCGTTATGTCAATGTCAGAGTTTAATATCTAAATAGAGGCTAACAACTCAACTAGAGTTGTTAGCCTCTGTTAAGTAAAAATTTGTTGCTGAATAAGATTTTGAAGTAAATACAAGTAGCTGACATCAGTCAACTTAATCAACATGAATATATATCAAAATTCTCAGCTTGTTAAAAAAATTTTAATCTTTATATTAGGAATTAGTTTAGTAACAGCCTGCGATTCCATTCAGGCTGAAGAAAACAGTATAACTCAAGAAAAAATATTGATTGGTGATAATTATGGAGAACTATACGATCAAGGAAAGTTACGTACTTACTATTTTTACACTCCAAAATCTTATAATTTAGACCGCCCGATGCCGTTAGTTTTAGTGTTTCATGGAGATGATGGTAATGGTCGGTCTATTAGTAATGTGACTCGCTTCAATGAATTAGCAGATCAAAAAGGATTTATTGTTGTTTATCCAGACGGAATTGACCAAAAATGGAGCCTTAGAGGTAACACTCAAGGAAGGGTAGATGATGTTTTGTTTGTCCGTGCTCTGATTAATCATCTTCAGCAGCAACTTAATATTGATAGTCATAAAGTTTATGCTACCGGTTTTTCTAGAGGTGGCATACTTACCCAAGCACTGGCTTGTAAGTTACCTGATAAAATTGCTGGTTTTGCATCAGTAGCTGGTTCGCTCCCAGTTAGACTCAAACCTAGTTGCCAGCCTCAAACTCCCATATCGATGTTAACGATCAACGGTACAAACGATCGCGATGTCCATTATGAAGGTGATGACCACACTCAACGAGGAGCGCTGGTTTCGATCTCAGACATGGTAGAGTTTTGGCGATCGCACGATCAATGTACCTTATCGAATGCATCTTTGAATTTTTCTCAAGATAAAGTGAAAACCGCTCTCTACACAGGTTGTAGTGGCAACTCCGAAGTCTGGCAGCTAGCGGTAGTCAACGGTGGACATTTCTGGCCTGGTGGTTCCTCAACTGACGAGAGTTTAAACAAATTCAATGCCAAGCTGGGGCTGAACGCCAGTGAAACAATTTGGAACTTTTTTCAGCGTCACAGTTCATGAGTAGCTAATTTTTTAAACACCATTTTGCTTAAACCATGCCAAGAGGCGTTTCCAACCATCCTGAGCTTCTTTCTCACGGTAGGAGGGGCGATAATCGGCAAAAAATGCGTGGGGTGCATTGGGATAGACGATGATTTCAGATTTGCTGCTACTGGATTGTAAGCGATCGCGCATCTGCTCTACTGTATCAAGAGGAATACCTGTATCCTTGCCACCATAGAGTCCGAGAATGGAGACTGTCAGTTTTGATGCAATATCGACCGGATACTTGGGTTGAAGTTCGGTAGCATCGCCCACGAGTCGCCCGTACCACGCCACACCTGCCTTTACTTGGGGATTATGTGCTGCATATAACCAGGTAATACGACCGCCCCAACAGAAGCCTGTAATTCCCAACTTTTTGCCATTACCCTTAGCTGACTTCTTTGCCCACTCTATTGTGGCATCAAGATCGGATAACACCTGGTTATCTGGTACTTTGGCGACAATTGGACGAATTTCGTCTATGTTGCTTAACTTCGAGACATCACCTTGACGCACAAATAATTCGGGTGCGATCGCTAAATATCCCAACTGAGCAAAGCGACGAGTGATATCCTGGATATGTTCGTGTACTCCAAAGATTTCCTGGATTACCAGAACAATTGGGAAGTTTTCACCAGTGGCTGGTGCTGCTCTATAGGCAGGAATTTCGCCATCTTTGACGGGAATTTTCACCGCACCAGCTACTAACCCCTTGGCATCAGTAGTGATGACTCCGGCAGAAATGGGTTGTACTGCGAGGGCAAAACCTGTCGCCACTGTCGCTGTTGCAATAAATTTGCGGCGCGTTATTTCTTTCATTATCTCTACGTTGAATTACTAAGTTCTTTTATATTTAGGTTACTGTATGGTCAAATGCGCAAAAGGGTAGGTGTACAAATTTCACAACCTAAAAAAGTGCTTTTATCTCAATACCAGCAAGCGTTTCACCCCACTAATTTTTTACCGCCTACCTGCTTTCCAATCTTCTCCACCGGATAACTGAGTTAAATTTTCAGCCAAAACTGCGGGTAACTCCTTAGCTGTATAGGAATAATTTAGTGCTAAAAACTTCAATGCAGTCTGAATAATTTGGTTCCTATCCAGGATTTCAGACAGTTGGAATTGATTATATACTCCATTCATTACTTCATCGCTGGCATCAGCGATCGCATCTTCAATCACTTCCTCTTCTATCAAACTCTCCCACTCACCTAAATTAATATAGTAAGATTTTTTATTATCTTTGATATTAAGACTTTTAATTTCTCGGATTGAATTACGAATAGAATTTGTCCATGAACCAGTTAATCGTTGTTCTACCTGATTCTTAATCAAATGAATCAGCAGAATCCTTAAATAAGCTTGGATATTCCGCAGAATAGCTTGTTTACTCATGCCTTCTAATTCGTCTACAATTGCTAAGGCATCTGCATAACGTCCTTCCAAAATACTTTTTTTGAGGTCTATTAGTTCCTGCGTCATTTTTTCACTGCCTACCCGTTAAGTACTATATAAAAACAACCTATACTTTATTAATAGCAGAGTCTCTTAGCTGCCATTAATAAAATAGTATTTTTCATTTTTTCGCCTGTATCACTTGCAAACTCCCACCTGCATACAAAGTAGACTTACTCACTTCAAACCCAGTTTCAGTTAACAACTCAGCTAAATCAGTTTTCAGTAATTTCCAAGCTGTTTCCGTCTCAAACAACAACAAAAACACCGATATCCCCGGCCAAAATATCGGATTTGTCGGAGCATGAAAATCCACCAGCGTAAACACTCCTCCCGGCTTTAGCACCCGATAAACTTCATTAATAATTTTTCGTAATTGCTGAGGCTGCATCTCGTGTAATGCAACGCTGGTATGCACCACATCAAACAAATTATCTGCAAATGGCATCTTTTCAGCAAAAGCTTCTATGTATGAAGCTTCTGGTACATTTAGCCGCGCCCGTTGCAAAGACTTGGGTGAAGCATCCAATCCTGTTACGTTTTGTGAATTTTTTACTAAAAACTCCGTCGTTTGGCCACTACCACAACATAAATCTAAAACCTGAGAATCTGAGTGAATTGTTAAGCCTTGCAAAGCAAGTTGCCGAAAACGGGCTTCACCACCTACGCTTAAGGCTGCTAAACGAGAGATGCCATCATATAGCCACTGATAGCGGTAACTCCAATCCCTTAAAATTGTTGCCATTGCATATTTCCTTGCTATTAAGCTTTATATTTAATAAAGATATATTGTTAACATTAGTAAAAAACCTGAAAATATCGGGGGAAAGTAACTGCTATGGGTCGTGTAGGCGTCTTATTACTCAATCTCGGTGGCCCTGATAAGCTAGAGGATGTCGGGCCGTTTTTGTACAATCTATTTTCCGATCCGGAAATTATTCGCCTACCATTTCGCTGGTTGCAAAAGCCCTTAGCCTGGTTTATTGCCACGCGACGAACCAGAACATCTCAAGAAAATTATAAGCAAATCGGTGGTGGTTCCCCATTGCGGCGGATTACGGAAGCCCAAGGGGAAGCTCTAAAAGAACAGTTAAATTTTTTAGGGCAAGAAGTTAATATTTATGTGGGAATGCGTTATTGGCATCCCTATACAGAAGAGGCGATCGCACAAATTACCCAAGATAAGGTAGAACACCTAGTAATATTACCACTATATCCCCAGTTTTCTATCAGCACCAGTGGTTCCAGCTTCCGGCTTTTAGACAAGCTTTGGCAAGAAAATCCAAAACTTCAACCCATTGATTACACCGTCATTCCTTCTTGGTATAAACAACCAGACTATCTTCAAGCAATGGCGCAACTCATAGCCCAGGAACTTGAGCAATTCCCTAACCCGGATGACGTTCATATATTCTTCAGTGCTCACGGCGTTCCGAAAAGCTATGTTGAAGAAGCAGGCGACCCTTACCAGGCGGAAATTGAAGAATGTACTGCGTTGATTATGCAGACTCTCAATCGACCCAATGCCCACACCTTAGCTTACCAAAGTCGTGTCGGCCCAGTCGAATGGCTCCAACCCTATACTGAAGATGCCCTCAAAGAACTAGGCGCACAAGGCGTGAAAGATTTGGTTGTCGTGCCAATTAGTTTTGTCTCAGAGCATATCGAGACACTACAAGAAATTGATATTGAGTATCGAGAAGTAGCCGAAGAATCAGGAATTCACAACTTCCGCCGCGTACCGGCTCCCAATACCCATCCAGTATTTATTAATGCACTAGCCGAATTAGTGATTGATGCGCTGAGAAACCCCAGTTTCAAGCTTTCGCAAGCTGCTCAAATGAAGAAAATGGTCAAGATGTATCCTCAAGAGCGTTGGGAATGGGGTCTGACAACTAGTGCTGAAGTATGGAATGGTCGGATTGCTATGCTGGGTTTTATTGCCTTAATCATCGAGCTGATTACTGGTCACGGCTTCTTGCACATGATTGGGCTTTTGCAGTAAAAAATCTTGGGGAAGAGGCACAGAGGGAGGGGGAGATGAGGGAGATAAACAAAATTCCTCACTCTTTAAGGAATGTGGATTAAATAAAATGCAAAACTTCATCCTCACCCTCAATCCCTCTCCTTTATAAAGCTACGGTGTATACACAAGTCCTAAAATCATTGCCTGGTAAGATACAAGCCTTGGTAGGCAAGGTTTTGAGTTAAGTGAACTGATTATCAATAGTGTCAGGTTATTGATAGAGTCCTAACGGAAAATCAAGGATTTTAAAAATAATTTTCCGTTGTTTTTCGTTGATTTGATTGCCAACTCGACTTGTGTATACACGGTAGCCTTTATAAAGAGAGGGATTGAAGGTGAGGTAAGCCAGGGAGATAAATTGTATGTTATTTAACTCTTAATTCCTAACTGATAAATCAATTTTATAGTCTAAGTAATCAGCTATGAGTTTCATAATTTTACAAATTGCTGTAGGAATAAGCCTGGTTGTTGGCTTAAATGGGTCATAAGTTGCTTTGGCAAATGTGGAATCAAACAGTCTATATCAGCGAAATTTGCTAGTAGCAGATTTATCTACTGATATAAATGATATAAATGATGTAGTTAATGATGTAAATATTGATATTGACATACCTGAGAAGGAAAAATGGGTTGAATCTTTTTCAGGCTTACAAACTTTTGTACAAAAGGAAAACTTTAAAGACGCTTTGCCGATAGCAGAAGAAACTATTAGAATTGCTGAAAAAACTAAAGATAGCACTTTAATAACTTTAAGTCATTTCTCCGCTTTTGCAATTTATCAAGAACTGGGACAAATACAGCAAGCCACTAAATCCTGTAATTCTGCTATTTTAGCCGCGAAATTAGTGAAAAAATCTAAAGGGATGCGTCTGATGGAGATTATGCTCCTAGTTTCCCTTGGTGAATTGTACAATGAACAGAACGATCCTAAATTGGCTCTAGAAGCTTTGAATACAGCATCTAACTTACTTAATAAAGTGGACAAAAATATAGCCAATTTGATCAAGCCAGTAATCAAACCTACACTTCTGAGTAATATGGGTTGGGCATACAATAACGCTCAAGATTTTTCACGTGGTTTACAGCTAACCGAGGAAGCCTTACAGTCTTTACCTGAAGCCGAACAAGTTTATAAGTCGATACGTGAGAATACTATTTCAATAATTCCCTCTCAATTTCTTAATACTAATTACCAAAGAATAGTACCTCTTTGGCAGATGGGTGTTGCATACGAAAAATTGGGGTCAACAGAGAAATCATGTTCTGTATATAAAGATACTCTTAGTTTTGTGAAACAAGTTCTTAATAGTCATGTTCTACGATTAGTTAAAAAATCTATAGATGAATTGAGTTCGGGTTGCTTGAAATAGTGTGATCGCTTGTAGATAAAATAGAATCAAGGTCAATATTGTTATTGTTTACCGATGATTGCTAATTTCCACAATCATTTCTCCTTGACGTAATTGTTCCAGCGCATTAGCCAAAGTAATTGTCAGAAGTTGACGCAAATTACGATTAGTGACATTTCCACAAGTCAACCAAAGAATTTGAGGAGGTATCCCTAGCCGACAAACCAAGTCAACGAAATCACTATCTTTCGTTACAATGATGATATTGGCGATTCTTGCAGCCTCAAAAATTTCTATATCTTTAGCGTCACGTAAACCAATATCTCTTAACGACAAAGCTTCTATAGCAAAACTATTTGTTACCCAACTTGCCAATGTCGGGGGTAACTGTGCATCAATCCAAATCTTCATGCTGTCAACCGCACAAAATCAGTCCGTCGTGCAGCAAACAGAAGACAAGCTTGAATATCTTCTAGTTCTAAATCGGGAAAGTCTTCTAAAATTTCGCTAACGGTGACATTTTCCGCTAACATTTCTAAAATGTCACTAACTCTAATTCTCATACCTCGAATGCAAGGACGACCCCCACATTGACCAGGAATTTGCGAAATACGAGTCAATAATTCATTCATTGAGTTAATTACTGATTTGACTAGCAAACAACATTTTACCATGATTAAATAACTTGCAATTCTGAGTGTCGTTGGGGTTTAGTGATACCAGTCATACCACTGCTTGGCGCTACGAACTGCAAACCAGAGCAGTATTAAAGCAATTAATCCTCCTTGCCAGGGAGCATCAAAGGCAAATAGTACTAGAGCAATGCACAAGGTATCTTGAAGGAAGACTGCCCACAGTGGTAAACCACGTAACCTATAGAACCAACCAACTTGGACTAGCTGGAGTACTAAAGCTAACAAACCTCCAATTAAGGCAATCAGCCAGTTTGGGGTTGCTGTTGCTGTAGCTACTCCTAACCCCATAATTGCGCCCACAAGGGGAGACATGACTAACTGAACCAGTTGGAGAAATCTTTGCCCCCATAACTTTTTTGAGACTAATAATTCAATTAATGACCAACTGGTGAGGCAACCTAATAATATTGGTGGAGAAATGTGAGATAAAATTGGAACTTGTGACCACAAGTTACTACCCTGCAATAATCCAATAATCAGCAAAGGTATGCCTATTCTCATTCCTGCTGCCGCAGAGGCAGAAAGTGTGGCTAGGATTTCAATCATCAAAGCACTCGTAATACTAATAAATAAGTAATTATTTGTTATGTATACTACCCAGTGCTGACAATAATTCCAGCATCAAATAAATTGCAATCTTAAATGTTGTTGGTATCTTTATATATCTTTTTGGTAATATCTGCGTATTTTTTGGGTAATAGATTTGTAGTCAGCGCTTAAACGCTGACTACAAGCAAATTAATCCTAAATACCCAATCGCTGGTAAACTTCTTCTAAATGCTGTAGATGTTGCTGGGGGTCGAAACAAACCTCTAGTTCTACTGGAGACAACTTTTGGGTAACACGCGGGTCTTTGCTAATCAAGTCCTGGAAGTTTCCTTCTGGCTTATTCCAAGCGGTATGAGCGCTTTCTTGAACGATCGCATAAGCCTCTTCTCGGCTGCTTCCCTTGTCTATTAAAGCCAGTAACACTTTTTGGCTGAACACAACGCCGCCATAACAGTTGAGATTGCGTTTCATGTTCTCAGGATAGACCAACAAGTTTTTCACCAAATCGGTTATTTCCGATAACATAAAGTGGGTCAAAGTACAAGCATCTGGCAAAATTACCCGTTCTACAGAACTGTGAGAAATGTCTCGCTCATGCCATAAAGCAACGTTTTCTAAAGCTGCACCGGCATGACTTCTGACGAGTCGTGCCATTCCTGTCAGTCGTTCCGAACGGATGGGGTTACGCTTGTGTGGCATGGCTGAAGAGCCTTTTTGACCTTTGGCGAAGAATTCTTCAACTTCCAAAACGTCTGTTTTTTGGAGATTGCGGATTTCTACAGCAAAGCGTTCGATGGATGCGGCTACCAAAGCTAATTGTTGCACGTAGTCGGCGTGGCGATCGCGGGAAATAACTTGAGTTGAGGCCGTATCGGGTTTGAGTCCGAGTTTTTGACAAGCGATCGCTTCTACGCGCGGTTCAATATTGGCATAAGTTCCCACTGCACCAGAAATTTTACCGACAGCGATCGTTTGACGGAGTATTCTCAGGCGTTCTTGGTGTCGCAACACTTCTGCTAACCAACCAGCTAGCTTAAAACCAAAAGTAATCGGTTCTGCGTGAATACCGTGCGATCGCCCAGCCATTACTGTATGACGATGTTCCTGTGCTTTTTGGCGAATTACCTGAATCAAATCTTCCAGACGTTGCAATAATATATCCAAACTGGCAACTAATTGCAGTGCTAAAGCTGTATCCAAAACATCCGAACTCGTTAAACCCAGGTGAATGTAGCGTCCGGCATCACCAACATATTCATTGACATTTGTCAAGAAAGCAATGACATCGTGGCGGACTACAGCCTCAATTTCCAGCACCCGCTTTGGATCAAAATCTGCCTTGGCTTTAATTTCCTCAACCGCTTCAGATGGAATGTAACCAAGTTCAGCTTGAGCCTCACAAACAGCAATTTCGACTTGCAGCCATGTTTTTAATTTATAGGCTTCACTCCACAGATTAGCCATTTCGGGTAAAGTATAACGCTCAATCACAGTTCGGCACAGAATACAACCGTCATATTTTACAGTTTAATTAATGTAGATCGCTTTTTAACGTTACTTTTTGCTCAGGGACGGAATTAGTTTTTGAATTCGACGTGATGATACTAATCCTACCGTCAGCCTCCATATATGCCAACTTCACATCAGCCAAAAATTCTACACCTTGCTGACGTAACTTGCTCATCAATTCATCATCTGTAATTAACTCTCGTTGCAGATGGCGCTCAATTATCCGACCATTTTTTACCAGTAGCAATGGTGGCGGATTCAGAAAACGTTGAAACTGGGGAAGTTTGTAACCCAACCAGTTCAGCAAGTAACTCCAAAAAATTACTGTTCCTACCAGGATAGCGCCTTCAGTAATTGATGTGTAATTACTTACCATAGCATTTTGAGCAGCTTCCGCAAATAGTACAACTACGAGTAAATCAGTAATTCCTAGTGTTCCTAATTGTCGGCTAGGAAGCAGACGTAGCACTGAGAACAGCGCTAAATAGACTAGTGAACCGCGGATAATCAACTCAAAGACGCTGATCCTGGGAATAAAAATTGCCTGCCAATTGATAAAAAACCATTTTTCCATTAGCACCGATTTTCTTCCTTTTTCAAGATAATTCTGGGAAAATCCAGTATAAAAAGGAGTTATAATTCATAATTGCTGAATACTTTACTCATCAACTGTGGCAAGAATAACTAGTTCGCTGGACTGGATATTAAATACTTCAATATCTATTAGATTTATAAATATAAATCTCCAGTAATCAATAATTAAAAGCGCTGATTTTTTCTTTTCTGCTTTAAGCGTTTGGGCTTCCTAAAATACTGAAAGAAGCGATTAATAAAGCGAGAAGATGGCTTTTTATTAGTCGATGTTTGTTCTCTTGGAGCCTTGCCATTATAGTTTGTGTTATCAGATATATGTACAGCATTTTTAGTTGGAACTATGCCGCTTCCATGCCTTCGGGAATAAACTTGAGTAAATTCTGCACCGAAGAAAAGAATTTGTGCGGCATAGTTAACCCAAGCTAAAATTACCACCAGTGACCCAGCAGCACCATAGGTAGATCCAAAACTGCCATTACCTAGATATTGTCCTAATAAAAATTTTCCAATAGAGAACAAAACTGAGGTGAGAGCAGCTCCGATTAAAACATCACTCCATGCAATTTTGACATCTGGTAGAACTTTAAAAATTAGTCCAAACAGCACTGTAGTTATTGTAAACGAGATGATTAAATTGGCAATCTGCCAGATGAAATCGAAACCTGGTAACAAATTAGTAAAGTATGTTACTAATGTTGCTAATATCGTACTAATTACTAGAGAAACTAAAAGTAAAAAGCCAATTCCAATCACCATTGCAAAGGACAAAACGCGGAGGCGAATCATGTTATTTATGCCACGTCCAGGTTTGGGTTTAACTTCCCAAATCGTATTCATGGCATCTTGCAACTCAGTAAATAAGCCTGTAGCACCCAATAGCAGAACTAGAACACTAACGATGGAAGCGATAGCTCCTGTCTTTGGTTGGTTAGCATTGCTAATAGCTGTTTGGATAAATTGTGCGCCATCTGGGCCGACTAAACCTTGAATTTGTCCGACAATTTGACCCCTTGCCGCTTCCTCTCCAAATACTGCACCTGCGATCGCAATTACAATAATTAGCAATGGTGCAATGGAAAAAATCGTGTAATAAGCTAACGCTGCCGCTAACCGTGAGGCTTTATCGTCACTCCATTCTTTGAACGTCTCTTGTAATAACTTCCAAATTTCTTGCAAATTCATCCAATCAGTCTCCTTGTAAGGGATGTTGCTTAGTCCCTGATATATTGGATACTGATTTGCTGAGTTGCGACATCCTCCCAAGGGTATTTGTGAAGCGTTCTTGGGGAGTAATTTAGAATTTTATAGTGAGATGACAATGCGATGTCTAAAGGCGGGCGTAGCTGCGACGCCAATTGGCGATAATAAAGATGTGCTGATGTTGATAATATAACAAAGCAACTGTTACCTAAAAGCAATGACACAGACGGCAGCAATTACAGAAGCCATTACTACTCTTCAGGATGCAGAAAATCGATTCGGTTTTGTTCGTGTTGAAGACGATCAGTTTTTTCCAGAATGGTATGAGGAATTGTCTGAAATTACGGAAGCAGAAAAAGCCTCTGTAAATGTCGTGCGACGCAGGTATCTCTATCACCGTGCCGGAGGTGATTTACTAGAAGGGACAGTCATATTGTTGTTGGTGTCACCAATACTTGCACTCTCTGGATTTTACGATCCTCCTTTCAGAATTAAGGCTGAATCATCCGTGGAACTAGTGCTGGATGATGGCGAGGAGATACTGCGCGGACGGATTGACGTTTTAGTGTTACAAGAGCAGTTGTGGGTGATGGTGTTGGAGTCGAAAAAAACCACGCTGTCAGTTTGGGCGGCTGTACCACAAGCCCTAGCTTATATGATGGCTAACCCCAACTCCAGTAAACCTGTGTTTGGGATGGTGACGAATGGAGACGATATTTTATTTGTCAAAGTGACGCAAACAAATACACCACAATACGATTTGTCAAGAGTTTTCGCTCCGTTTGCATCCTCCAGAGAACTGTACGCCGTATTGCAAATTCTCAAGCGTATTAGTCAGTTAATTTCTCTCTCGAAGGAACAGTAATTGCTCCTCAAATTTTTAGTGCTTACATAACCGTCAAATATATTGTATTTGATGATTTATTTTCATGCTCTAGATTCGTTCATTACTATGAGTCTTAATCATCCTGACTTTTTAGCTTTTATCTTGACGTAATCTCTTTGTACTTCAAGTTGAAGTGCAGAATGTGGGATAGAAAAAACTTAAACGATTTCTACGTTGAGAACGGTAGTTTTAGGATGATGGTAAAGTTCAAAATCCAAGCTAAAATCCAATAATCTACTATTCTTCAAAACTCCAACTAATGAATTTATTTGAGCTTTTAGTAGGGGAAGACAATCATCCAGCCCTAATTACGCCTGATGGGCGATCGCTAACCTATAAGCAATTGCGCGAGAATATTATTGGACTGGTATCTCAACTCAACAGCTTTGGATTGAAACGGGGAGAACGCATTGCCATTGCCATGACTAACGGTTCACCAATGGCGATTACCTTTTTGGCTGCTGCCCTATGTGGCACTGCTGCACCCTTAAATCCCAAATACAAACAAGAAGAATTTGCCTTTTACTACCAAGATACCCAAGCAAAAGCACTGATTACGTTGTCTGAGGGGCCAGAAGCAGCCATTGCCAGTGTCACACCCAATATGATGCTAATTAATGCCAAGGTAAATACTGACGGCACATTAAGCTTTGAATTAGTCAAAACAGGCTCAGAACCAGCAGAACCCTTGAATCCTGTAGCCCCCAGTGCTGATGATATAGCGATGATTCTCCATACTAGCGGCACTACCAGTCGTCCCAAGCGTGTGCCGATTCGTCATCGCAACTTAATTGCTTCAGCCGGCAACCTGATTAGTGCTTACTCACTCACAGCAGCTGATACTACACTATGCCTAATGCCCCAATTCCATGTTCACGGATTGGTGGGCTGTTTGCTGGCAACTCTGGCTTCGGGTGGTAGATTAATTTGTCCCAATGGTTTTAATGCCTTGGAGTTTTGGAAACTGGTAGATACCTACAAACCCACCTGGTACTCCGCAGCGCCAACCATGCACCAGACAATTTTGGCGCGTGCTAGCCGCAACCCAGAAATTGTCAAAGCTAACCGCTTTCGTTTTATTCGCTCTAGTAGCGCTTCCTTGCCGCCGATTATCATTGAACAGTTAGAGGCAACTCTTAATGCTCCTGTGGTGGAATCTTACAGCATGACTGAAGCATCTCACTTAATGACCACCAATCCGCTACCGCCAAAAGTTAGGAAACCAGGTACTGTCGGTTATGGCTTCGGCGTAGAAGTGGGCATTATGGACTCCGAAGGCAACCTGTTATCCAAGGGAAGCTTGGGCGAGGTGGTGGTAAAAGCACCTAATGTTATAGATGGCTACGAAAACAACCCAGAAGCTAACGCCACTGCTTTTGTGAACGGTTGGTTCCGTACAGGGGATCAGGGTACAGTTGATGCAGACGGCTACCTCCGCTTGACTGGACGGATTAAAGAATTGATTAACCGGGGTGGGGAAAAAATTTCTCCTTTAGAAGTGGATGATGTCTTGCTGCGCCATCCTGCCGTCACCGAAGCTTTAGCCTTTGCCGTCCCCCACAAATCTTTAGGAGAAGATATCCACGCGGCTGTGGTTCTGAAAGCAGAAGCTGGCGAAAAAGAACTTTTAGCTCACTGTGCAACTATGCTGGCAGACTTCAAAGTTCCCAAGCAAGTTCACATTTTAGATCAACTACCTCGTGGTGCTACCGGTAAACTGCAACGGTTGGCGATGGCAAAATTGCTAAATATAGGGGAGTAAGAAGTGGGGAAATAACGGAAGTTTACTCTGGAAGATTTGAACAGCCAAAGTTACTCCCAGTTGTAGTTAATTTCAACCGGACATAAATAATACCAATTCAAAATTCAAAATTCACGCATTAAGAAAGCCAGACAGAACAAAGGTATGTCCGTATGTATCTGTCGCATTCTTTTTTCAAATTCGTATAACATCTGTGCATTTCATCTTGGCAGAATAAAATTATACAAATTCTCTAAAATTAGGCAACAGATTCAAACCTTGAAACCTAGATACAATCTGAATTTATTAATTGCGAATTGCGAATTGCGTTAGCGAAGCGGGACGAAGTCCATTGCGAATTGGTATTAGTCTACGCAATCTACAAAAACAGAGATTGAACAGTCAGATCCTTCTGGGTGATGGTGAAGTTACGCTGTTGTGCTGTCGCAATGAATGAAACGATCGCTTCACATGCCACAGCAACGGTTAATATCACCAAGTTTCTTGCCAACGGATAATCACAGATATCATCATTAACCTCAGAAGGAACGCGATAAACGTCATTCCAAATCACTTCTGCATAATCAGCCGATAGTCCAGCATGAAGACAAGGAATGCTTAATTTTTCAGCATAATCTTTCACTGCTTGACGTGCCACACTATTGTCAAAAACATCGACAATTAACTGGCTGTCTTGGAGTAGTTGAGTTGTATTTGCTGGTGTCAATTCCTTTGTCTTAGCATCAACTTTAGTACCAATTGCTCGATATAAATTGTTTGCCAAGATTTTTGCTTTGAACGCTCCTACATCAGAACGGTAGTAAGGCTGAGTTGAAAGATTGCGCTCCTCAATGCGATCGCGATCTATAACTGTAAGTTTATCAAAACCAGACCGAGCTAAGTTTTCCGCAATGTTAGCTCCTAATGCTCCAGCCCCACAAATTGTTACAGGATAGTTTTTCAACTTTGCCATTACAGCATTGCTGCGGTAAAGCTGTTCGTGAAAAAAGATACTCATAATAATTCGTAATTAATTAGTCAGATTGTTCTCACTACTCTTGCTGTTCCATGACACCTACTAAGGATTGCAAGTCAAAATCGCGATCGCGTCCACTCAGGCAAATGCCAGAACTGACAACAGTCAAATCAGTTTTAGCGATCGCACTACTGTGGCGAACACCATCAGCAGTTGTCCAATCGACTGTCCAGTAGTCGCTGCGATCGTGGAATTGAGTTAAGGTACCGCCACCCATTTGCAATGCCTTTCTCAATCGCTTTTCATCCTGTTGGGGTTGAGTAAATCCCTGAATGCGCCGAGTTGCTAATTCATACAGTGTGCGGATTTCTGGAGTAATGCCCTTAAACTGTAATTCTTCAGCAGGAATAAGTTGCTTAACAGCAGATTGCAGAGTTTCAACAATTGCTGGATCGGTACGGCGATCAACTTCCTCGAACCAGCATGACTGTCCATTCCATCGGGCAATGACTTGCTCAAAGGCGATACCCTCAGTTACTAGATGCACTGCGATCGGCTTAACTAACTTCAACCGTTGACGCATATCTACTTCATTTACAGGGTATGCTAACCAAGTTTGTCCCCGCAGTTGGTGTGCTAACCGCAGCCGTATTTGGGGAAAGTGTTGCAGGTATTCCACAATTTGGGGTAAGTCTGCTTCTTCTACAACCGTTGCTGTTTTTTCATCCACAGCCTGAAAGATGCCCCAACCTTCAAATTTACTAGGCTTTGGACTGAAGGTGTAGATCATTCCCGCTACCCGTGTGCGAACTCGTCCACCTTTAACACAGGGCGCGAGGAATTGGGTGGTATATAACTGTGCTTCTGCGATCGCAATTTGGTTGATTAGCTTAAATATGTTAGTCATAACTAATACCAATTTTGAAAAATCAGGCTACCAATGCAACCCTATAAAATCTGACTTTCTTAATTACGAATTACGAATTACGAATTACTAATTAATATAATTCTGCGTGCAAGTTGGTGGAGCATTGCGTGTTCTCAGTTACTAGAGGGACTCCACTGGTGAGTTGTTACACACTCTTTAAAGGATGGCTACTTTTAAGCCTACCTCCCAGGTTCTTCGCACTCCCCGTTCACACACGCCCACTGTATTTGACAGTGTTACTTTTCCTCTCGTACTAGTATGTAGGCTCCAAGAGTTGGGGCACGCAGGATATTATTATAATACAATATACTACAGAAAATGCTACTTTCCTGATTACAAGACAAGAGGTAAAATGATCTACTGTGTCAGCGATCGCTCATTTGTACCTGCCGCACTCGGTATGCATAACTAAATATAACCATTGTCACTGTAACTAATCGGCACAAAATAGTACAGGTTGCCTTAAAAATCTACAGCGATCGCAGTGCAGTAATGGCATCAACGTTATTTTAATGATTGGTAAAGGACAGAGTTGAAATTTCCAAAACCTCTTAGGTTACGACCCTAGCATCTACCTAGAGTAAAAAATTAAGGGTACAAATACTATGGTACTTTAGGCAGAAGTATTAGAATAAATACGTCTTGTTGCTTAAAAAGGGAGTAGCTATTTTGTTGAGTATCAAAGCTTTGTCAGTAGTTTGTACAAGCACATCGTTACTTGTATTGGGTATTAATAAAATAGCGTCTGCTTCTTCTTTTAATCCGACACCTGTGTTTGACAACGTTGCTAGTTACACTACTACTATTACTGGAGATAATAATCTAGCTGATATTTACTATCCTAATCCAACAGACTTAAAAACAAGCAATTATTCCTTTCCAGTAGCACTATTACTACAAGGCGGACTAGTTGACAAATCAAATTACTCTAATTACGCTCAACAAGTTGCACGCTATGGATTTGTAGTAGTGGTGCCAAACAGCAAGCGTATAGCTCCAATATTTGGCGAAGCATTATTACCCCAAACTACCCAAATTGATACAGCTTTACAACAAATTGTAATTGAAAATAAGAACGTTAGTTCACCTATTGTAGGCAAGCTGGATACAGAGGAAGTAGGATTATTAGGTCATTCGTTAGGCAGCGCCGTAGGATTATCTGCAATTGGAAATTTATGCGTGAAACCAACACTTTGTCCGGGTTCTTTCTCACGACCCAAACAAATTGTAGCAGGAGCATTCTTTGGTGGTAATCTTCGCGATGAGAATGATGTTTATCTTCCTATTAACAACGATGGAATACCAGTTGCACTCCTGCAAGGAGATTGTGATGGCAGAGCGCTGCCAATACGTGCTAGTTTAACTTATGACAAAATTAAAAATTCACCCGCTGCACTGATTAATATCAAAGGTGCCAATCATTTTAGTATCACAAATACAAATAATCCTGCTGGTGCAATTCCTGACCCGATAAATTCTACACTTAATCAAGATGTAGCTATTGAAACAATTGCCCGGTGGAGTGGTTTGTTTTTACGTGCAAGTATTCTTAATGATAAAGACGCTTTTAATTACGTTTATTACACAGGTGATGCTGCTGACCCCAATGTGACAGTAAAGAGTAAACGTGTTCCTGAATCGGCATCGACTGTTGCACCTTTAGGGATATTATTTACTTATTTTACGATTACTCAACTACGAAAAAGAATAAGGGTAATCGGTTGTTTATTGCAGGACAAGAGGTGAAGCTAGATGAAGATGATTGAATTATCTACTGCATCAAAACCTTTATCTGCCTATGCAGAGAAATTTAATGACGAGACGGTTGTTTTGACAATGAATGGAAAAGCGATCGCCATTGTGACTGATATCAAGGACATTGATCCAGAATCCCTCGCACTCAGCACTAATCCTGAGTTCTTAGCAATTATTCAGAATGCGCGGGAAGAATTGAAAAAAGGCAAGAAGTTGTCTTTGGAAGAGATGAAAAGAGAGATTTTCTAGTAGAGCGATCGCGATTTTTTCATGTTGCTAATCATTACACTATGTACGTAGTGGATGATAAGAATGCTATTGTTTTATCTGAAATTTGTGTAATAAGCATTCTGTCAGAAGGATTAGGAATGAATACAACTGCTCTATTTGTAGAACTTATTGTTATTGGTACAGGAGCAGCAATTTGGCTAATTCTCTTGTTAGTAAGTATTTTTGGTTATACATGGGTTTCTTGGAAAGAAACTACAGCTTTAGTTGCACTTATTCCAGTTTTATCCCTAGTTTATGTACTGGGTATAGTCGTTGATTACCTAGTTTTTCTACTCTACGGGAAGTGGGATAAGAGGCTTCGCAGATATAAATTTCCTAACAACGAAGAGTATGAAAACGCAAGAATATACGTATACACTTATGCTACAAGCAATATTATAAATCGGCTTGAGTATGACAGGAGCAGAATACGAATTGTGCGTGCATGGAGTATAAACTTTTGTTTTCTAGCTATTAGTACTCTTATTTTCGTTTGGGTTCGATTATCACTAATGCGTTTGAATTTACGATTGGGTATTTTTATCTTTAGTGTTTTAGCTTTTGGAATAGGTATTGCTTCAACATTGTATGTATGGCGCACACTGAGTTTAGGTTACTACAGCCAGATTGCTCAAGCTAATGTTTTTTTAAAAAACGAAGGGATTGGAAAATCTTCAGATGTCAAGTAAAACAATATCAGGGTGTGTTATGAGTAACTATGACGCACCCTGATGTATTCTACTTATCCTCTCGCACAGGCAACGGCATATCCAAAATCTCCATCAGCAAATCCAGACGAGAGGGGCGCGTTAGCAGTGGAACGATGTTCGGCAAACTGTAGTAGTCACCCGCGAAAGTGAACGTATCTACAGGTGCTTGCTGCTGCTTTAATTGACTCTCCACCCAGTTGTAATGATTACCCACACGGACAATCACCACATTGGGCATTATCGCCAATTCCCGGCAGTAGTTCTTGTAAACTTCACCGAAGTAAGGAGCAGCATTTTCGCCCTCATCCGTCACCAAGATGATTTGGTCAACCACCTGCTTTTTGCGTCGCATTGCTTCCAACGCACAGCCGATGCTAGTACCACCGCCTGCATTGATGTGCTGGAAGGCACGCTCCCAGTCGCTCAACTCCTTGCCTTTTGCCGTAACAGCGTAAGGAATGGTGTCGAAGGCGTAGACAAACAGTTCTGCCTTAGTGATACCAGAGATCAAGGCAGCGAGTTGCAAACCCGTCGCGATCGCATTTTCCATTGAACCAGACTTGTCGACCAATAAAGCAGTTGGACGAGCGATCGCACCACGCCGTTTCACCTGTTCGTTTGTCACCTTTTCCAGTTGGGCAACGGTGTCTGCGTCAAAATCGGCTGCATCTGTGGCAATCTGTGCTTTAAATGCTGAGACACGTGTACTCTTAGAGGCTGCTTCCAGCTTAGAATCAATCAGCTTCTTGACTTGTGGGTGATCCATTGCACCTCTAGTCTGGAGAGACTTGAGGTTGTTGATCGCTTCTTGGGGAGTCATGCTGTTGATTAACGCCACCAATACAACTGGTGTAAGTTGCTTGATTGCACCAATTGCGATCATATAGGGAATTTTGAACTCCACAATCAGCCGTGCCTGTTCTGCGGCATTTTCTGCCTTAGCAAGCTGCTTCAGCACATTTGCTAAGGAACCCTCTGGAGGAGTATCGCCAAATAGAATCGCATTTGCCCGCTCATTTGGCTTGATGTGCAGTGAAGCATATAAGTGCTTCATTGCCTTACGACCTCGCAGCGCAGCGCGATCAAATAGAGCCGGATTGCTCTCCCGCACCTTTAGATAACGCCGTACCGCAGTGCGGGTGGAACGAGGCAGTTTATTCTGCTGCTGCTTCATGAAGTCCACCACACGAGCCACTTGATAGGGAGGAAATTCTTGTAGCATCATAAATCCAGCATCTCGGTGTTCAATCAAATTGCTGGTTAACAAATGAGCAACAAACACTTCCTTGTGGTCGCGGACATCACCATGAAGCTGATACCAGACTGCCAGGTGTCCATAGAAGATGGGATCGAGTTCAACAATTAACTGATGAATTTCTGCGACTTGCTCAAGCTTGCGGTGAGGAGTTGTTAGCAAACTGTTGAGCATTTCCAAACGCAGGTCACGTTCTGCGGTGTTCATTATGAACCTCCTCTAGTTGTGATGGATGAGGAGGCAGATGTTGCACGCGAGGTGATAAAGTCACCGCGCAAGTTGTAGAAGCATGTGTATAACTTGTGCAAAATGATGTAAGCTTCTGCGATCGGGGCGCGGCAACAACTGCCAAGTAAAAGGGACTGGGGATTAGGGACTGGGGACTGGGTAATGAGCGGAAAATTATCGAATTTGCTCTTACTCCCTAAAAGTAGTAGCTGCGTAAGCTGCCATCATATCTGCCGCTATTGCGACAGCACTTTTTGAAAGCAGCGATCAGAACCACAAAGACAAAGGTCATTGTTACCAAGTTTTTCCTGTAGTTCCTTGTCGCCATGAACAAAGCGATAGCCACGTTTAACAGCTTTTTCAGATGGGTAGCCACGACGACGTTTACTTGATGCTTCAAAAGCAGAAATCGTCGAAATCTTCAGGCTCGATGTTGAAATCATTAATCTTCTTCATCGTTCTCACCTCCATATTGAAATGAAATAAGATCACCTCGTGCAAGTCGAAAAAGCTGTTGATTCACACACAGGATTTGAACCTGTAATTGCTTGATCTCAAGTCAAGTGCCTTACCATTAGGCTAGTATGTAAGCTTATCCAGTTAGGGCACGAAGTGAAAATTTTAGGTTTTAGAAAGTTGATTTAAAATAAATCGAATTTCTTTCTTGTTACACTGCTGTTTCCTAACAGCGTAAATCATTCTATTTCTATACATTATTGCCGCAGAACGATGAATTATACCTTTAACAACATCCGTCACATAATGAGTTGGTGGCGGTGGAAAATATTTAAAGGTAATTAAATACCAAATCTCGTTTAGCTTCTGGTATTGATGATAATTATCAATGATGACAATATCAGTTTGTTCCTGCTTTTGCTTCTGCTTTCGAGGTATTTTCTCGGCTGCACAAAGAATTCCAGTTTCAGGATGGATATAGAAGCGATCGCGATGACTTACATCTAACTGAGTTCGATATCCTTGATAAGGCTTGCTATAGAAACCACCATCAATTATTTCTACATGCCGTTCAACATAGTCCCAGACATGATCGATAACATGCTGTCCTGCCATTGTACTGGGATCTAGTCTTTGACACAGTTGACTGTAAACGTCATTCCAAGGCTGTCCGACTTTCGAGCGCAAAAACCGACGCAGAGGGCCGAGATGGTCTGAAAGATACTTAGATTTATTTGTTGGTTTAATCAGGTAGGGATTCAACAATCCATCCTGAATAGCATCCTGGGTAATTTTGTATAATTGCTTCTTAAAGCCAGTTACCTTTTTGAGGCTAATTCTCCTCCCACCGCGAGGACGCTCAATCACAATCTCGCTCAAACGATGTTCGCTCATATCTCACGTTCTTTAAATGCACTTGTACTAATTGAGTTGTTATTAAACATGAGTTAGCTAACATCATTGAACTCACCTCTGTATTGAGTAAAGGTTATAGATAAATCCGATTTCAATAATTGAAATTCCGCACAAGTTAGCAAAGCAGTTTTCACAATTGCCTATACCAATTTGGCTACGCTCCCATGAACGGGAGCGGCAGGATTTGAACCTGCATTCCGTTGCCGGATGGTGTGTGTAGGCTTTACAAGTTAGGGCGCGGAATTAAGTCTTAAATCATTCCTTGCAAGTTCAAGAAGCTTTTTACAGCTACAGCCGCTCTTACCAAATATTGGCAGTGGGCACGCACGCTAAATCTGCGCTCTTACTTAGAAATCATGCTTCGCTGATTCGATCGCTCGAACTTTACTACCTTAGAACCGTTATAAATGTGTATGTATGCTTCTTCTGTTAGGGCACAGATGACTAGAAAATTTAACCATAGACAGCTTCAGGGCGGACGATCAAATCACCACTAGGACGGCGATCGATTACGTAAGCAGAGAGGCGATCGCTATTCACATCTAAATGCCGAGCAACGCGCTCCTTCACTGCCACATCATTCATCCCTGCTGCAATTCCCAATTGAGTTTTTGGTACATCAACAGAACGTCCTTCAAATCGAATATGAACCATTACAATCACCTCTTGTTTTAATTACGAATTGATATTAGTGGATCTGATCGGGATTGAACCGATACCCTCCCTGTGAGAGTTACACGCGGATTTCTCACAAAATCTGAAAAAATGGGATCAAAAACTGCGACAATGTAT